>JACQNR010000024.1 GCA_016202975.1 Acidobacteriota bacterium | reverse complement strand
GCCTGGCACTGTTCGGTGAAAGGGGAGATCGTCTCCAGGCATAGGTAGGGGCGCAGCATGCTGCGCCCCTACAGGTCAGACCGCTTCGAAGCACATGCGGTCGGAGCTGCAGTCGTGGTCGGTGACGACCTTGCCGTCCGGGCCGATGACGGTCTGGGTGTGGACGCACCAAAAGTGGCCGCTGCGCCCGCTGGGAACGGTGGGGTCGGGTTCCGACTGGAAGAACATTTCTTTCGTCCGCAGGAAGCGGCAGTAGTTTTGGACGATGGGGAAACTATTCGGTTCGGCCATGGCTATGCACCTCCTGCGGCGGCGAGGATGGCTCGCTTCGTGGCCACTCGCGCCAGTTGGACTTTGTAGGCGTTTTTCGAGAGCGGCGTGGCCTTGGCGACGGCAGCTTTGCCGGCCTCATCGGCCACCGACTCGCTGATGGTTTTTCCTGCCAGCGCCGCCTCCGCCTCGGGCGACGGCCAGGGAATCGGCGCCACGTGGCCCATGACAACGCGAGCCGACTTCACGGTTTTGCCGCTCGTATTCAGGACCACCGCTGCCGCGGCGAGCGGCCAGTCGAGCGCCTCTTTTTCCCGGACTTCGTACACGGCCATTTTGGCGCCGCCGGGCGCGGGGACCAGGATTTCAGTCAGAATCTCATTGGGTTTCAGATCGTACTCGCGCTCGCTTTCGCTCGACGGCGTGCGGAAGAATTTTGAGAGTTCCACCTCGCGTGCGCCGCTCGGCCCGTGCACGCGGACTTTGGCGCCGAGAGCAATCAGGATGGGCGCGAAGCTGGAAGGGTTTACAAAATACGCCGGGCCGGAGTTGCCGAGAATGGCGTGGTACTGGTTTTCGCCATCCGGGACGAGCGACTTGCCGTCGTGCTGGGCGAGCAGGCCGTGGCCGCCGCGGTAGTACCAGCAGCGCGGGCGCTGCAGCAGGTCGCCCCCCACTGTCCCCAGGCTCTGGATCTGTGGACTGCGGACGCCGTGCGCGGCTTCCACAAGCGCGGGATACTGCTTCGCGACGATGGGGCTGGCGATCAGTTCCTGAAGCGTGGCTGTCGCGCCGATGCGGAGGTCGCCGTCGGGTTGCGACGAGATCCCTTTCAAAGCCGCAATGCCCGAAAGGCTGACCAGGCGCTTGGGATTTGAAGCGTAGTCCTTCATCAGGCTGAGCAGGTCGGTGCCCCCCGCGAGGACTTCCGTCTCGCCCCACGTGCCTGCCAGGAGTTTAACGGCTTCCTCTTTGGATGTGGGTCGTGCGTATTCGAAGGCTTCCATTAGGCAACCCCTCCTTTCTCGAGAGCCGCGAGAACTTTTGCAGGCGTAATGGGGATGGTCGGAATGCGTACGCCGATGGCGTTGGCGACGGCGTTGGAAATCGCCGCGCCCGGAGAAATCACCGGTGGCTCGCCCAGGCCGATTACGCCGCGCTCGTCGTAGCCGGGTCCGGTCATCATGTGGACGACCAGTTCGCCGATGTCGCCGATGCCGGCGAGCTTGTAGAACTCCATGTTGGGGTTCAGCATTCTGCCCGTTGCGTTGTCCATGATCTTTTCTTCGTGGAGCGCGTAAGATATGCCCATGATCAGGGCGCCATAGCATTGGCTTTCTGCAGTCTTGAGGTCGAGCACGAGGCCGCAATCCTGCACCGCAACCATCTTGTTGATTTTCACGAGGCCGGTCTCGATATCGACCGAGACATCGGCCACCTGCACGCCCCCCACGCCGCTCGAAATAAGCTCACAGGGGCCGGGGTTCTTGCCCTCTGCCTTGATCGAGTTCATCCCCAGCTTGGCACAGGCTTGTTTCCAGGAGACGCTTTTTGCCGCGCTGCCCTTGACCTGAATTTTGCCATCCACGGCTTCGAGCTGGTCGGGGGGAACACCCAGGCTCGGGGCCACGGCGGCGAATAGCTGCTCGCGAGCATCGATCGCTCCCCGTCGCGTCATCGAACTGACACCGCCCACGGTGGTGCTTCCGCCGGAAGCGCCCGAAGGCAGGAGGGCGCTGTCGCCGATGGAAACCTTGATATCTTTGATCTCCAGCCCCAGAGTTTCCGCGGCGGTCAACGCGATGACGGTGCGTGTGCCGGTCCCAAGATCCTGGCTGCCCGCTGCGACTTCCACCGAGCCGTCCGGATTAATGGTGACCGTGCCGCGGCTGTTGTGCCCGCGTCCCCCCCAGGTATGAAGCGATAGCCCAAGGCCGCGCTCGACGTTTCCCGCGATCTTGGTGCCGCGCGGGTGCCAGAGTTTCTTCCAGTCGGAAAGTTCCGCCGCCTTGGTAAGTTCCTGGCGGTACATATCCGCACGCTCTCCACCCAAACCGGCGTTCTTCTGGAAAAAGTCCATCGGGTCCATGTTGAGCTTCGCGGCCAGATCGTCGAGCGCGCAGAGGGTCAGCACCGCGGCCTGGGGATGATTGGGCGCGCGCCAGGCGCGGATCGGTCCGATGTTTGTGGCTACGGCCGTGTGCCGCTTCGTGACATTGGGGATGTCGTTGAGCGCGTAGGGAAGGGGTGGAATGCCGCCGCCCGTCGGTCCGCCGGTGCTCCAGGAATCGGACTCCCAGGCCGTGACTGTGCCGTCTTTCTTCGCCGCCACCTTGACTTTGGCGTAGTGCGGAGGGCGCGCGCCCGCCATGACGAGTTCGAGATCGCGCTCCAGCATCATTTTGATGGGTTTGCCCACGGCCTTCGAGAATTTGGCGCATTCGGAGCCCCAGCGGTCGGCGCCGAACTTTGAGCCGAATCCGCCACCCATGTGGGGCGTCATGACCCGGACATTGGTGACAGGGATACCCAGTGCGTCAGCGTACTCTTTTGGCATCCCCGAGACATTCTGAGTGGATTCCCACGCCCGAAGATTTCCGTCGGGCGTCCACTCCACAACCTGCCCGTGCGGTTCCATGCAGCAGTGGGCAATAATTGCGCTGCCGTAATACCCTTCGTGAATGACCGCGTCGGGATCGCTGAAGGCTGCCGCCGCGTCGCCGGTCTTCTGCTCGGCGGTGGGTTTGCCACGGTCGCCGACCTTGCTCAGGTCTTCCTCATGGACGAGGTGAGGCAGAACCTCGAAATCAATCTTGACGCGCTGGGCAGCGTCCCGCGCCACTTCCTCGGCGGGAGCAGCGACCAAAAGAATTTCGCTCCCTGCCCAGTGGATTTCCGTTCCCACGCCCTGCACGATGTGCACTTTGACGCCAGGGAGCTTTTCGGCCTCGGAGGTATCGATCGACGTGACTTTGGCGTGAGCGTACGGGCTGCCGACAACTTTGGCGAAGAGTATTCCCGGACGGTTGACGTCATAGGTGTACTTCGCCCGTCCACTGGATTTGTCGGGGCCGTCGATGCGGCTGATCCGCTTCCCAATATGTTTGCGTTGGCCGGCTGCCGGCCAGTCATATTTGCAGCTAGGCATTGTGGAGTCCTCCTTTCACCGATTTTGCCGCCTGGAGCGCGGCCTTGCGGATGCCGACGTAGGTCCCGCAGCGGCAGAGGTTCCCTCCCAAGCCTTTTTCAACGGATTCCATGGTGGGATTGGGATGGTGATCGAGAAATGCTTTGACGGCCATGACGAATCCCGGCGTGCAGAATCCACACTGCTGCGCGTCGTGCTCGACAAAGGCCGCCGAAACTGGGTGGAGCTTGCCGCCAACAGTCAAGCTTTCGATGGTCTGGATATTGCGGCCTTGCGCTTCGATGGCGAGCACGTTGCACGCGTACACGGGATCGCCGTCCAGGATGACCGTGCAGGCGCCGCAGGTGCCCCGGTCGCAAACGTTTTTCGCGCCCGTTAAGTCGAGATGATTCCGAAGGGCGTCCAGCAGCGTGACCCGGGGCTCGAGTTCGAGAGTTTGGGGCTTGCCGTTGATGCGCAGCGTGATGGGAACCTTGCCCGGTCCGAGGATCGGAGTCGTAGCGCCCGCCGCGGCCCTGGCCTTGGTAGTTTCCCCTGCGATCAAACCGCCGGAAACCGCAACCCCTGCACCCCTTAAGAAATCGCGCCGGGAAACACTGCCCCTCCCCGGCGGTCTCGCCAACTTGTCCTTTTTTCGACTCATCGTCGGCTCCTTTGTGGCTCCACAACCAGCCGTGATCAAAAGCGCTCACAGGTTCAAAATTCTGCCGTGCCACTCCGAGTTCGATGCGTTCTTTTCTGCCTGAAACACCCAAAAATACCGCAGTTACCAGCCAATGTAAAGCATGAATCCCGCGACTTAGACATCTTCACTGCCAAAAGCCAGTTGAAGGGCTCGACTAATTTCGCACAAAGACTCTAACCTCCCGGAGCGAACCACAAGATCTGGTCAAAAGACACTTTGCGCCCTGGCGCCTTTGCGTGAGTTCGTTTCTTCACCGCCACCAACGCAACTCGCGCCGAGGCGTTAAGTCCGCAAAGGAAGCTGCGGGAGCTTTAGGTCAAGGCCCTCTCGCAGAAACTAATGGACGGCATCGCCGACTGGCGCTACAGTTTGGACTCTCGGACAGTGCGGCCCCGCGCCCATGAGTGTGCGGTTGGCCGGCGTTGTGAATCTTCAGCCGATGCGGCCGAACCTCAGAAATGAAATCTTCGACTTGCCCCAAGTTCTGCGTGAGTCCCTCGAAAAGGGCAGGATGGATTACGACAATGTCCTCAGGCGAACGCCCTGGGGTGAAACACCTATCACCTTCGTCGGGTCGGCCACGACACTTTCGCTCGTCGAGTTCATGGCGGGCGCATTCGAGTGTCTCCTCGAGTGGCCTTGTGCTGTCCGGCCCGCTTCCGAGCTTGGGGTGGATACCCACGCGAAGATCGGGCCCAAGAGCATCTATTTTCTCGTCGCAGGCGCCAACGAATCATCAGATTTCCTGAATGTGGTACAAGCCGTGCGTTTCCGAAACGGGTTTGTCCTGGCCCTTGGCGCAAAACGGGACGATCCATTGGTGAAGGCTGCGAACGGTGCGTTCGTGGTGCGCCCGGGAGTCGCGCTGGGTGACATCAGTCTGCCCATTTGTGAACAGGCAGTAGCGGGTTACCTTGCGCTCCTCACGGCACGCGCGCTGAAGCGCCCACGCGCGCGGTTTGGCGCCTTGGAAAGAGAATTCGGACAACTCCCAGGCCATCTTGAGCGGGCCTTCGCCCAGCACGACGAAGGAGTAAAGGCTCTTGCCGCGAAACTTGCCCGCGCCAAAAACCTTACGATCATCGGCGGAGGCATTTACCATTTCTCAGCCGTTCGAGCGGCAGGGCTGCTCAGCCAGCTTGCAGGAATCGCCGCCCGAGTTCGGCGTGTCGAGGAAGAAACGGTCACGCGCAAGCCTCCATTCGAGGGTGATTCCTCGATTCTCGTGGTCACGGGTTCGCGATGCCGGATGAAGAGGCAGACCCTTGCATTGGTCAAAACGGCGCGCCGTGCGGGAGCGACTGTAATTTCCTTAACCGATGGAAACGATCGGGAGATTTCCCGCCAATCTGAGATGTCACTTCTGCTCCCATCGCTTGATGAAATTACCGGCGCCACGCTGGTCCATGCGATCATCGCCTGGACGGCGTACGAAGCCTCACGGCAGAGGCTCGTGGCCCGCAATTTCGCGAAATAATGCACGGGCCGGCGCGTGGGGAGCCTCGGCAGCAGCCGGTGCCCGGAAAACCCATCGCATTTTTCGCCTCTGTCTGTTTTCGTTGACGGGATTGCTCACTTTTGGTCTAATTGATTTTATGGATATCGGAAAACGTCTTAAAGAATTACGTGAGGCTAAAGGTTTGTCCCAGGGAGATGTTGAGCGCCGTTCGGGACTTCTGCGCTCGTACATCTCCAGAGTGGAGGGTGGATACACAGCGCCTTCGCTGCCTACCCTCGACAAATTTGCCCAGGCCCTAGGTGTTGAGCCGTATCAGTTGCTCTTTCGGGGCGAAGGCAAACCAGCTGCGGTGAAGACCCAGGAGCAGGAGTCACTGTCCAAGCCGGCCAAGAAACTGATCAAGATGTTCAACGACATGTCGAGTCCGGACCGCAAACTGCTTCTGACCGTTGCCGGGAAAATAGCCAAGTCCTGACGTTGCTGGGACCAAACTGAGGACCGATCGCCGCCATCGAGGACAGTGCCAAGCGGAGCCGTCGCTTGTGGGGATTTTGCGACGCTCTCTTGCATTCGTCTGATCCGAGTCGGCGGGCGCACTTCCTCCGGGCTTATCGTTAGGCCACCCTTAGCCCCGGAAGCGGAGCCGCAAGGCGCAGCACGATTTCGTGTTGAACAGCTGCTAGTGGTGCGTT
>JACQNR010000163.1 GCA_016202975.1 Acidobacteriota bacterium | reverse complement strand
GTGTAAGGTTGCACGGACAAGGAGAGATCGCGGAGTCTGCCGACAGGACTTTGGGATTTATGTCGGAGCCGATTCGCGGGAGGAGGGCCTATGAGGCGTTCGATGGGAATGTCTTTCGGGATGCTCGTCGCGATTTGTATTCTCGCGGTTTCGTCTCCGGCTACGGCGCCAGCGCGTGAAGGGGCGGGTTTTGCAAGCGCCCCGGCGGGTCAGAGCGCTCCTTCGCCAAGAACCGTAACGCCGTATTTCTTCCCGTCCTTCGGCGGGTTCGGCGCCTACGGTTTCTATGGGGGTTATTACTCGCCTTTCATCGATCTAACCCCGATGACCTCGACGGAACCATACTTGCCCAAGCACTGGTGGGTTGAGCGTTATCCTTCGGCCGATCCGCGCCAGTCGGGCTACAACCCCAATTCTGGATACGCGCGCGAAGAGGTCACGACCCTGCTCCTTGACACGTATCCGACCAAGACGCGCGTGATTCTGGATGGCCTGTTCGTCGGGACATCGGACAGTTTGGGACCGATGCAACTTCCCGTCGGCTTGCACACGCTGCGCATCGAGGCGGCTGGATATGAACCCTCGCAAACGGTCATGAACATCGAAGAGCCGGCGATGCAGCAACTCGAGGTGCGACTGAAGCCGACAGCGAAGTAGCAGAGTGTCCGGCGAAGTTGAAGATCGGGGATGACGGCCGCGAGCTGAGCACTGCAGCGTCGGCCTCAGTGGCCCGGGAAGGGTTCCTCGGAAAACGCGTAAATCTTGTGGAAATCGAAACTGCGAAGGATGTGGTTGAAGATATCCGAACGCTTGACGTCCTCGATACGGTGATGCGCCACATCGTTGTCGTAGCGATGGTTGAAGACGTGCAGCTTGTTGTTGAAGCGCATCCAGAAAAGTACGCCGGGCGAGGCGTAGACCTCATCGCCCTGGATGTCGTAGAAAACCGTCATGACGTATCGGCCGGCGAGTGGCGACAATCCCTGCGGTATCTCGCGGTTCGTGAGCACCAGCGATGGGCCTCCGGTTTTGTCTAGGGCGCCCGCGAGAGAAAGGATCAGTTCTTCGGCTGCGGCATCGGCGCTAGGCTGCCTGTGGACCACCTCGGCCGTGTACTCCGAAAGCAACCGGGGCGACTGGCTCACATCGGTCAGCGCCGGGAGAAGAATCGCATCTTCGAAATTCTTGATTTTGTCATCTGCCACGCTCATAGATGCTCCTCCCACCAATCAGGCACAGTACCTCTTTAGCCGGACCGTCCTGGCGGACGGTTTGGTTTAATGTCTTCCCAGGTGGTTGGTCCTGGAAGGATACACCCAACCCTTCGGGGGAAAAGGATTGATTTTCGCCAAGTTTGGGCTATCCTCGCGTCGTGTGGTACGCCGCCTTAATACTTGTCCTCCACGTTACGGGTTCACCGGGTCTCCACCCATGGCCCGAACCGGATTCGACGGTTGAGTTGCCAACAACAAGCCCGCGCACGGAATCAGGACAGGGAGCCTGGATTAGTAATGCGGTGACCGCAACGATTGTGGGAGTGAAGCCGGCAAAGTCTCCTCTCGAGCGCCTGCTCGTCGACGTGCAGATTCGAAACGACGAGAAGGCTCCGCGCTGGGTGCTACTTCCCCGGTACCTTCCCACCAGGCCGGGCGGGATTGACAAGCTCGAGCAGCTTACCGCGAAATCCGGCGCCACAAATGTCTCCCTCGGGCGATTCCTCGGGACGGGCGGCCGTTATGCCCGCTTGCTCGCTCCGGGCGCAAGCATTACGCTGCGCAAACTGGAAGCGGGTTGGTGGCGTCCAGAAAGCGCTAAGGATGTCGCTTTCGACGTGGCACTCGCAAACAATGTCGCCCTCGGCGGAGAGCCCATGGCAAGCTGGTTTGACAGGGACCCGACGATTCAGGGCACCGTCGAAGTCGAGATGGAGAATGCAAAGCACACCGCAAGCCACAGAGCCCCGCAAGGCAAAGAGGTCGTCGTGGCCATAACGGGCGCGACAATGACTTCGATCAAGCTCTCACCGCCGTAACCCGGCACCCCACGTGTCACCGCCGCGGCATTGCGGCGGCTCCTGGTCAAATTCCCCGTTCGAGGAAAAACGCCACTTCCATGTACGTCCGGTGAACATGAGTTGAAAGCAGTGAAGATCCGGCAAGGGTAGAGAGAGTCGACCGGATCTTGTCATTCGCCCAGCGTGCCTCAGCGGCATCCATCGATCGACGCGGTGCAGGCCTTGCTACTTCATCTTGACGAGCAGCTTGAGCAAGTCCAGCGCGGTAACGATTCCCACAATGCGACCGAGCCGGGTCACGAAGAGACGGTGAATGCGCCCCGAAATCATGGTTTGGGCGATCTTGGATACGGGCGTTTTGGCAGGCACAGTAAAGACGGTGGGGGTCATGATCTGCTGCACTGGCGGGCCTGGGTTGTCAACGTGCATCGAGCGAAGTTCGTCCGGGCTCGCCCGGCCCCGCAGCTCATCTTTGCGCCAAGGATTCTTTCTTCTCCCCATGGTAACTTCCGCGCCTTCGGCAATGCTGTCGGCGATGTCCGTCACGGAAACGACACCAACCATCTTGCCCACGCTGTTGACCACCGGCGCCCCGGTGATTTCATTTTCGGTTAAGAATGCAGCGAGCTCGCGCACGCTTATGTTCTCTCGCACGGTGAGCACCCGGGGATTCATGACCTCCCCTGCGGTAATTTTCGGTAAGGG
>JACQNR010000162.1 GCA_016202975.1 Acidobacteriota bacterium | reverse complement strand
TTGATGTAGCCGTCGATGCCCGTGTCCGCGCCCTTCTTGTGGTCCTTGGCGGGCCGCGCTACGGACGCTCACGGACATCGCAAACCACGTGATGTCCGCGCCACCCGGGTAACCTATTCTTTGGTTTTCAAACGAGATACGGCAGCGTCCCGCAGCCTTTGCAACGCGGGTGACTCCAGCAGGGCTTTCAGCTCATCAACGGGCACAACTATGGAAATTCCACTGTTGCCTTGCCCTTTCCCTTCCAGTGTCGTTGCAACGGTCAACCTGAAGTTCACGTCTTCGAAAAAGTAGCCGCTGACGACCCCGACGAGCCGATACGGATACTCGGATACAGTAATCTTTCGGCCTCTCCATGTGGTGATGTTTACAAATAGAGGAGCGCCGCTATTACCTCCAAATACGTGCACATCTGCCAAATAGAGGCGACCCATCTTGTGTAAGGTTGTTTCCATCTTTTCTTCCGGCATCATTGCCAACACGCCCTCGCGGATGATCGGTTCAGCCTTTCTTAGGCCAGGAAACTGGTAAAAATAGCCCACGAACAAAACCCGGTCCCCCTCAGCTATGGCATGTGACTCGATAAAGTCCTTCGTCGCAAACGTGGACATCGGGATTGGGCTGTAATCATACTTTTGGATGTCCGGCGCGAAGGGGAGCACCGCTATATCAACGGAATCGTCCGCGGGAAAGTACCAGTGCAAACCCCCACCAAGAGGAATGACTCGCTCCTCCGATTCCTGCCCTTGCACCGGGGCTTTAAGGTTCAGGCGGAGTGAAACCTTCACGACTTGAAATCTCCTTCCATTCTCTTCCGGCTCCGCAATATGGCGGTTCGTTACCAAGTAAGCAAAACCATTGTTCGCGCCGAGACGCTGGTCCTCGACGAAAACAAAGAACCCGGTCCCACGCGCTTTCCGAACTTCGTTTTGCTTTAGGTACTCGACATTCACAAACCCCACGGCCTTCTTAAGAGCGGTCGAGGAGGGCAGTGCTGTTTGACTCGACGGAGGGGCCTGGCCTTTGGCGAGAGCCGGCCAAAGGAGAAAACTCAAAATCAGGGAGCATAGTCTCCGCATCATTGCTCTTTTCCTCTGAAATCAGAACGGGGAAGAAGGGAGAGCTTGCAAGAAATTTGTCGCAAGCTCTCGGGTAGCGTAAACCTCCCATCATGCTTTCTCCGAGCCGAAACGTGGAAGTAAAGGCGTGAATCATCCATTACAACGGGCCGCTCTTCCACACAGGCAATGCGCAAGCTCTACTATGTATGCACCGCAAACCGAAATTGTATGATGAACTGGCTATGCCATCGTGTCGTTGCGGCCCAGGAAGGCGAGGAGCGCCTGCATCAGGTCGGCGAGCTTGCGCGGGCCGCTCTCGACGATTTCCCTGTACACCGCCTCCGCCTCCTGCTGTAGCGGCGGTCTATGACCGCCGGTAGGGGAGCCCTCCGGGCTCCCGCGGGAGCGCGAAGCGCTCCCCTACCAAAGCCGCCGATCATAGATCGGCGCTACAGAAGACTCGAAACGCCATGATCTGCGCGGCAGACTCCTCGCCGCTCTTTTCCTTGAAGAGCACGTTATAGGTGGCGCTGGAGTTGAACGGCGGATCGAGGTAGATCAGGTCCACGCTCGCGTCGGGCACATGCTCGCGCAGGATTTTCAAATTATCGCCGAAGTAGAGTTTGTTCGTGGCGTCCATGCGTCGTAGGGGAGCCCTCTGGGCTCCCGCGGGAGCGCGAAGCGCTCCCCTACCGAATCGGCGAGAGCATAACACAGACTGGCCCTACGGGGGCATCAGGCCGCGCGGGCCTTGGAGACGCGGGAGTGGAAGTTGCTGATGAGGACCTTGGAAATCTCGTCGCGCTGAATCTGGTTGGTGCCTTCGTAAATCTGGGTGATCTTGGCGTCGCGCATGAACTTCTCGACGGGGTAATCGTGCATGTAGCCGTAGCCGCCGAAGACCTGCACGGCGTCCACGGTCACGTCCATGGCGACGTCGGAGGCGTAGCATTTCGACATGGCGGCGTAGAGGGTGGGCCGCTCTTTAGGCTGGCGGTCGATGTGCCGGGCGGTGGCGTAGACGAGGGCGCGCGCCGCTTCGATCTTCATGGCCATGTCGGCCATCATAAAGCGCAATCCCTGAAACGACCCGATGGGGGCGTCGAACTGGCGCCGCGTGCAGGCGTATTCGAGGGCGAGATCGAACGCTCCCTGCGCGATGCCCAGCGCCTGCGCGCCCACGCCCGGGCGCGACACGTCGAACGTCTTCATGGCGGTGATGAATCCCGTGCCCTCGCGGCCCAGGCAATTGGCGGCAGGAACGCGGCAATCCTGAAAGATCAGCTCGCGCGTGGCGGAGGCGCGAATCCCCAACTTGTCTTCCTTCTTGCCGAAGGTGAAGCCCGGCGTGCCCTTCTCCACTACAATGCACGAGGCTCCCCGCGGGCCCTTGGCGGGATTGGTAAGCGCGATAACGGTGTAGATTTCCGCCTCGCCGCCGTTGGTGATCCACAGCTTGGTGCCGTTTAGAACATAATGGTCGCCATCGCGAATGGCGGTGGTGCGGACCGCCCCCGCGTCCGAGCCCGCCTGCGGCTCGGTGAGGGCGAAGGCGGCGAGCTTGCGGCCCGCGGCGATGTCGGGCAGCCAACGCTGCTTCTGCTCTTCACTGCCCGAAAGCACGATGGGAATCGTCCCCAAAGCCGTTCCCGCAAAGGCCAGCGCAATGCCCGCGCAGGCCTTGGAAAGCTCTTCGGTAACGATCACCATGTTCATGATGGGGCTGCCATCGGTGAGGCCTTCGTACTTCTCATCAATGTAGACGCGAAACAGGTCCGCCTCGGCCAGCACCTTCACGACCGGCCAGGGAAACTTGGCGTCGCGGTCGTACTCCATAGCGACGGGGCGAATTTCCTTAGCGGCGATTTCGCGCGCCAAGTCGCGAATGGCGGTTTGATATTCGGTGAGCCCGTAATCGAGCATCGTAATGCCTCTCAGAAGCTAGCAGTCAGGAGGAAACAGTTGGCACCAGGCAAAAGGCAGTAAGCAGTCAAGACCCTCCGCTTCAAAACTGTAAACTTTTGACGCCGACCCGTGTGGCACAAAGCGCTGGAATAGAAGGAACGAACCACTCGTCCTCGATACCGCAACGATCGTATGCAAACTGGCGACGGCCCAGTGCCACCTGCCTGCTGCCGACGGCTCTCCTCACGCCGCGGTTTCCACTTTCTTAGGCGGCGCTTGCGGCAGGTCAGCCCAGAGGTTCGGCCGCGCTATCCAAATCTCGCCGCCACGAATGGCGAAGCGGCAATAGTCCTCCACATCGCCGCTGCGGAACGAGCTGACGTCGATCTCCCCTTCCAGCGACGCAGCGGGATTGGCCTGAGCTTTCAAAGTCTGGATCAACTCCAGGACGCTGGCGTTGACGTCAAAGAAGCGGACTTCCAAATTGTCGCCGACTTGCATCGCCTCGAACTCGCCCTGCGGATACAGGCCTGAGAAGTGGTCGATTACCACCTGGACCTCTTCCACGGCGCCCAGCCGGGGCTGAAACTTCACTACCCCGTTCAGCCGCTGATAGGCGTCGAAAACCACAGGCGTCGGCCCCTCGCGGTACCGTTCCCACTTGGCGCGCGAGTAGTCCGGCTGGGCCCACGCCACGGTCACGAAGGCACCTTCCCACACCTTGATGCGCACCGACTGGCCCGTCTGCTCGTCGAGGTAGTACAGCGCTCCGCCCGGAATCTGCCTGCGTTCTTGTTCCTGAATGGCGGTCAGGTAATCAAACAGTTCCCCGGTGATCTCCCGCAAAGCCGGAACGTCGTCGGGCTGGACGTGCCGAACCACCAGCGAGTTTGTCTCCGGAGCGATCTCCAGCCAGGTGGCAGGTATCTTTTCCAGCCTTTGCTGCGTTTCCGGGCTCAATTTCCCGAGCTCAACCCTGCCCGTGCAGCCAAGATGAGTGCGCATTTTCCCTCTCCCGGTGCGTCTGTAGGCGACGGCACGTAACTCTCCGTCCCTTAAACCGTCGTTAATTGCACTTTTTGGGCCGAAGCGGGGGGTGGACGCCGAAAATCGCAACACCCAGTGCGGGGTTTTGGAACGGCACCCACAGCGGCTAGCGCATCTATAAGGATGTCGGCTCCGTCAAGGGGAAAACGGTCGCGTCCTATGTCGATCCTGGTAAGTGGTTCGCCTTGGATCGGTGGCCAGGTTCCACCACACATCTATTCGATCCCGACGGGTCGGGACCATGATGGCTTTTTCTGACTCCCTTCTCTTCCGCAAAGGGAGGCCGGGGGCTCAATCAGAGTCTCGGTCATGGTTAGACCAGCGCCACATCCCCGAGCATCCCGGCGTGCGAACCTCGGCGACAAAATTCTGGGTAATCGATCTTGTCTCTTAACATAATGAACAGTCGGATGGCCAGCTCGCGCAGCCGCTGCCGCAGCTCGGGATCGTCGCGCCGTCGCGCCCCATAGCGGCACATCGACCGCCCCATGCCCGCCAACTGGCAAGCCCGCCGCTCGCTCCTCC
>JACQNR010000161.1 GCA_016202975.1 Acidobacteriota bacterium | reverse complement strand
GATTTCGATGCGCGCATTCCCATTTCCGAATTCCTTCACGTTCGAATTCAGAATGAGCTCGATGCGTTTTGCGGCGACCGCTTCGTTGAGCTTGCGAGCGTTGTCCTTGAAGATGCGGCTGAATTCCGGGCCGCGGTAGGAAAGGCGCACGCGATTCTGCTCGCTCAGTACGAGCGCGGCTTCGATGGCGCTGTTGCCGCCGCCTACCACCAGAATGTCTTCATTCTTATAATGCCGCGGGCTGTAGAGGCGGTGATAGACGCTCTCACGGTCTTCGCCCGGGACTTGGAGTCTGCGCGGGTTTCCGCGCTGGCCGGTGGCGAGGATCACGCGCCGCGCGCGGTATTCGCCCTTGTCGGAAACGATGCGAAAGCTTCCGTCGGGCTGCTTCGCGAGCGACTTCAAACCTTCTTCAGCGCGGACATCGAGATGGTTCTCCGTGACGATCTGGTGCCAGCGCTCGAGCAAGTCTTCCTTGCGCGCGCCGTCGAGCCACAATTTCCCAATGGGCGGGGACGAGTCGGGCTCGGCATACACCCACTTGCCTTCCGGAAAGTTCTCGATGGTGTTGGCGACTTTGCTCTTCTCCAGCACCACCGCCCTCAAACCCTTGTCTTTGGCGGTAAGCGCGGCGTTGAGTCCGGCGGCGCCCGCGCCCACGATGAGCAGATCGAGCACCGCGGGGTCGCTCGATTTCCCGTCGGGCTTTGAGGCGATGTGCTCGATGACCTCGAATCCCTGCGCCATGGCGTACTTGATGACCGGCGCACCCGCCAGATCGCCGATGACGTAGAGGCCTGGGATATTGCTCTCTCTGTTCTTTTTGAGCTCCGGGCGGCGCTGCGCCATGTCCGCGCTGGTGAGGACGACTTCGAGCTTTTGCTGGAGCTTCTTGAGCATGGTTGACCCTGACTAGCGTCCTGAATCAGGAATTCACTAAAGGAATCCGTCAGGGTGCGGCTTCAGCCGCACCATCCACGATCGGACCATAATCCCTTTTTTGGCCTCCGCGGCGGGCGTAGCGCCCGCCGCGGAGGCCGGAATATGGCAAAAGATTGCGGCTTTTCACGGCATGGCTTAAGCCATGCCCTGACGACATCTCAGTCGAATTGGCTTTCTGCCACACTGTCAGCTGACCAGCCTCGCCTTTTGAGCTTCCGAAACGATGCGGGGTGTGAGCGCCCCGCCACATCCGCTGCACACGCGCGCCGAGGGATGATTCTCGGCGCCGCAGGCCGGGCAGGCTACCGGCGCATACGTTGCTGCAACTTTCCCCAGGCCCGCGGGCACACCCGCCACGGCGTGCAGTTCCTGGCGGGGAAGTGCGATCAGCACGGCGTACCCAAAAACGTTCGTCACGAACCCCACCGCCAGCCAGAGCAAAGGATCGCGCCCGACACTGAACGCGCGATGCGCGGCCAGCGCGCCGAAGAGGAGGCCCGCCAGGACGAACAACCCCAAGAGAAGCCATCCGGCGGACAGGCCGAGTTGGGCGGCACTCGCGTCGAGAAAGGCTCCACGCGGCTTGAGCTTGGAAAGCCACTCGACAGGCCTGGCGGCGAGCGCGCCCAGGCACGCTCCCTTGTGGACCGGCACGCGCTGGCCGTCCACCATGTAGGTCACATCATCCTTGGAGATCGGTTTCCCGCAGATCACGCAGATTTCGCCGTCGCGCGACTCCACGCGATGCCCCACCGCGCGGCCATTCACCGTGAGTGGGTCTGGCACTACGGCCTGATCGCCTAAGCGGGAGGTTGATTCTGCGGTCGCACGGGTTTGAGTCGCCTGCTGCAGGGCGCGGCATGGTGCTATATGAATGGCGAACGCCATAACCGCGACTGCCAGCCAAACGCAGAGCTTCCTCCTGCGATGCCGCTCCACCGCTTCAGCAATCACCGCTTGGCGAGCTCCCGGATTATGCTCGCGAGTCGATACCGTTTGCTTACCCATACGCCGAAAGAGACTGATCCGCCAAATCCCTGAGGAAATACAGTCTCGCCAGGGAGCAATTCGTTACCCTCAGCCAATAAGCTGTTAGCCCAATCTTGACCTTAGCACAAGCCAACCGCCTTCCCAACCCCTATCCTTACTCTATTGATTCCAAGAGAGCTCCGGGGGATTCAGCGCTCGATTTGTGCCCAAGACCCCTTCAGTGTTAGGTTATCACTTCCCCATGGCAACACCGACACCTTCGAATTCGCCCGCCATCACGGTTGATTTCCGCGGCGTTTCCTTTCAGACGCCGGCGGGAGCGCTGCTGGTTTCCGATTTGAATCTGGCGATTCATCAGGGCGAAACCCTGGTGCTTCTCGGGGAGAGTGGGTCGGGCAAAACTACCACGCTCAAGCTCATCAATCGATTGCTCGAGCCCACGCGCGGCGAAGTGCTGGTGGACGGCCGGCCGACCACCGCGTGGGACCCCATCAGGTTACGGCGTAGCATTGGCTATGTTATTCAAGATATTGGACTTATGCCGCATTTTTCGGTCGCGAGAAACGTCGGCCTGGTGCCAATGCTGGAGGGGTGGGACGCTGAACGTATTCTCGCCAGGACTTCGGAACTTCTGGGAATGGTGGGGCTTGACCCCACCGCCTTTGCCCATCGGCGCCCTCACGAACTCTCGGGCGGCCAGCGTCAGCGTGTGGGAGTGGCGCGGGCACTCGCCGCAGACCCTCACATCCTGCTGATGGACGAACCCTTCGGCGCGCTCGACCCAGTGACGCGCGCGGAACTGCAGCGGGAGTTTCGGGAGCTCAAAAAGAAACTGCGGAAAACCATCGTTTTCGTGACCCACGATTTGCGCGAGGGCCTGATGTTGGCGGACCGCATCGGCCTGATGGCGGGCGGCAAACTGATCGCCGTGCTTCCCCCCGCTGATTTCCTGCGCGCCGAGCATCCGGAAATCAAATCCATCGTGGCCGTGTACCGGGCGCGGACGGAATTCGACGCCTGATGCGAGGTGAAACGTGAGCCCATTCGACTTTATGATTAACAATCGCTCCCAGGTTTTCCGATTCACTGTCGAGCATATTTTGCTGGTGGCGATCGCGATGGCTGTGGCGATTGCGCTCGGAGTTCCACTGGGAATACTTCTGGCGCGCCGCCTCGGTCTGCGACGCTGGGTCTTGGGCGCGACGAACATTATCCAGACCGTGCCGAGCCTTGCACTGTTCGGGTTTCTGATTCCCGTGCCCTTCATTGGCGGAATTGGTAACAAGACCGCCGTGGTCGCGCTGGTCCTCTACGCACTGTTGCCGGTGATCCGCAACACGTTTACGGGAATCACCGGCGTCGATCGCGCCGTGGTCGAAGCCGCGCGCGGCATGGGAATGACAGACCGCCAGCTTCTCTGGCACGTCGAATTGCCCCTGGCTCTTTCCGTGATTCTCGCCGGTATTCGCATCGCGACCGTGATCTCCATCGGCACGGCAACCATTGCCGCCGCCATCGGAGCCGGCGGGCTCGGGACGTTTATCTTTCGTGGAGTTGCGAGCGTGAACAACAGCGTCATTCTGGCCGGAGCGATCCCCGCGGCGGCGCTTGCGATCGTCGCCGATCTGGGGCTCGGCCGGGCGGAACACCAATGGGCGGTACGTTAAGATGCATCGACCGTGCTGGCGAATCTACTCCTGCTTCTGCCTGCTCATTTTCACAAGCTGCTCCAAGCCGCGTGGCGAACACGCGATCATCATCGGGTGCAAGAATTTTACCGAACAGATCGTCCTGGGCGAGATTCTGGCCCAGCACATCGAATCGCGCAGTTCGCTCGAAGTGGAGCGACGATTCAACCTGGGGGGAACCCTGATTGCCCAGCAGGCGATCACTTCCGGCGCCATCGACGCCTACGTCGAATATACGGGGACGGCGCTTGCGGCGGTCCTGAACGAACCTCCCGCGGGAAGCAGAGAAGAAGTCTTCCAGCGTGTGAAGAATGGCTATAAGTCCCGATTTGGTTTGGAAGTCCTCGAACCGCTGGGCTTTGAAAACAACTTCGCCATCGTGGTGCGCGGTGAGGATGCGCGGCGGCTCAAGCTCCGCGCCGTGAGCGACCTCCGACCCCACATCCATGAATGGCGCCCCGGCTTCGGCTACGAATTCATGGAGCGTCCGGATGGATACGCGGGATTCACCGCCCGGTACCAGCTCCATTTCGAGATCCCCCCGCGGACGCTGGAGTTGGGGCTGCTCTATCGCGCGTTGATGGAGAAGCTGGTGGACATCGTGGCGGGGAGTTCAACCGATGGGCCGCTGGGCACGCTGGACGTGGTGGTGCTCGAAGACGATCAGCACTATTTCCCGCCTTATGAAGCAGTCCCTATCGTCCGCACGCAGGCATTTGCCCAGCACCCTGAATTGCGAACCTCGCTTCAGGGGCTCGCCGGCAGATTTTCCGAAGATGAAATGCGGCGGCTTAACTACGCCATCGATGGCGAGGCGAAGGACGTCAAGGTTGTCGTACGGGAATTTCTTCAGCAGAAGAAATTATGAATCGCTGCGTCGCCGCCTGAATGGCGTACCTCCCAGGAGGTCAGGCCCACGAATCAAATATCTCCTCGTACGGTATCGACTTCTCCTTGAGCCAATCCCGAATGGCGTGAACGTGGGGAAACTGTTGAGCAAACGCCTCGAGCAACGCCTGGTCATCCCGAATCGGAGCGCCGGTTCGTTCTTCCAGCATTTCGATCAAGCGCGGTTTGTGGACGGCCTCAATCCTCCAGAACCACGCCACGTCGTTGCCCATGCTCGATTGCGCTTCGTCGCTGAAGTCGTACAGGTCGAGTTGAATTCGACCGTCCCCCAGCAAGCTCGCCGCAGCGGATGACTGGTCCCCCGTAAAGGGACTCTTCAACTTGACTTGGAGCTGGATACTGGGCTCAGGTTCTTCCCTGTAGCGCATACATTGCCTTCTTGACGGAGCGAGTTTACACAGCCCGTGGACGAATCCTAGCACAAGCGGGGAACGGGTGGCACACGGCTCGCCTTCCGGTTCATCGCCCAACGGTGGAGGCGGAGGTCCTGCTCATCCAGTAGGTGTGGCGCCTAATTTCAGGTAGGCATCCGCGATTGGGCACCTGAAGGTGCGCGATACTGGGTCTTCCAGTCGCGGAAGGCTTCGAGGAGTTTCGCCCTGGCGTGGGGTGGAATATCTTATTCTTGGACGTGCCAACAGCTTGTAACGGACTGAAGGCAGTAGGGACTATGGTCAGAAGCCCGCGAGTGCGAGACTATATGGAGCGACCCGCGCGGTTAGCAAGCCAACAAGAATCAATAGAGGGCGGCAGTCCAGTCGAGAATCCATTTATGACCAAAGCCAAGATCCAGAATCACTTTGCCGAAGAGCAACGTCTGGAGGAGTCCAGAGAACGGAAAGTTCACTGGAAGCGCTGGGGCCCCTACCTGAGTGAGCGGCAATGGGGGACCGTCCGCGAGGACTACAGCCCTGCCGGCAACGCGTGGGATTCCTTTCCCCACGACCACGCCCGATCCCGCGCCTATCGCTGGGGAGAAGACGGCATTGCCGGCATCTCCGACCGGCATCAGGAAATGTGTTTTGCCCTCGCCTTATGGAATGGCCGCGACCCGATTCTAAAGGAGCGGCTATTTGGCCTGACCGGCAACGAAGGGAACCACGGCGAAGACGTCAAGGAGTATTACTTCTACCTCGATTCGACGCCCACGCACTCCTACATGAAGTACCTCTATAAATACCCCCAGGGCGAGTTTCCCTACGGGCGGCTGGTGGCAGAAAACCGGGCCCGCGGCCGCGGCGGGCTTGAGTTCGAGTTGATGGACACCGGGATCTTTGCGGAGGACCGCTATTTCGATGTGTTTATCGAATACGCCAAGGCCGACGCGGAAGACATCCTGGTCCGGATGACTGTCCACAACCGCGGTCCCGAGCCCGCGGATCTGCATCTCCTGCCGACATTATGGTTTCGGAATACGTGGTCGTGGGGAGAGGCCGTGAAGCGTCCGCGCTTGAGGACCGTGCCGGGAAAAACTTCGGCCATTCTGGCGGAAAACGAGCGTTATGGAAAACGCTGGCTGGTCTGCGAGGGTACCCCGGAATTACTGTTTACCGAAAATGAAACCAACCTCAAGCGAGTGTATGGCTTGGAGAATAAGAATCCATTCGTCAAAGACGGCATCAACAGCTACATCGTCCGTCAGGACAAAGGTGCAATAAATCCCGAAAAAACCGGGACCAAGTGCTCCGCCTCCTACCGGCTGAACCTCGCGCCGGGCGCGAGCGCTACTCTCAAACTGCGCCTGACGGATAAGCCGCCGCAGAGCGGGATGCTTGGCGCAGATTTTGACTCCGTGTTCTCCACGCGCATTGCGGAAGCCGACGAGTTCTACGAAGAGTTTGCATTCCCCGGATCGACGGAAGATTCACGGCGCGTTCAACGGCAGGCGTTTGCCGGCATGTTGTGGTCGAAACAGTTCTACCACCTCGACGTTCGCAGGTGGCTGGAGGGCGACCCTGGCAATCCGCCCCCGCCCGAAGGGAGAAAGCAAGGCCGCAACCACGAGTGGCGCCACCTCTACAACGCCGACATCATCTCCATGCCCGACAAGTGGGAATACCCCTGGTACGCGGCGTGGGATCTGGCCTTCCATTGCATTCCTCTGGCCATGGTCGACCCCGACTTCGCCAAAGACCAGTTGCTTCTCCTCCTGCGCGAGTGGTACATGCACCCCAACGGCCAGCTTCCTGCCTACGAATGGGCCTTCGGCGACGTCAATCCGCCCGTGCACGCCTGGTCGGCGTGGCGGGTTTACAAGATCGAAAAGCGCATTCGGGGTAAAGGCGACCTCGAGTTTCTCGAAAAGGTCTTTCACAAGCTGCTGCTGAATTTCACCTGGTGGGTCAACCGCAAGGATGCCGAGGGCATGAACGTTTTTCAAGGCGGCTTCCTCGGCCTCGACAATATCGGCGTCTTCGACCGCTCCGCCCCGCTCCCCACCGGGGGGCACATCGAGCAATCCGACGGCACGAGCTGGATGGGGATGTACTGCCTCAACATGCTGGCTATCGCCATGGAACTGGCGCGCGAAAACCCCGCCTACGAAGATGTGGCGAGCAAGTTTTTCGAGCACTTCACCTACATTGCCCACGCAATGAACGACCTGGGCGGCGAGGGCATCAGTCTGTGGAATGGCGAGGATGGCTTTTATTACGACGTCCTTCACATGACGAACGGTGATCACCATCCGATGAAGGTGCGTTCGATGGTGGGGCTGATCCCGCTCTTTGCCATCCAGACGCTGGAGCCGGAAATGCTCGACAAGTTGCCGGGCTTCAAGCGGCGCATGCAGTGGTTCCTCGACAACGTCCCCGACGTCGCTGAGCACGTCGACATGAGCCGCCATTCGACTCACGGCCCCCGCCGGCTGCTCTCCATCGTGAGCCGAGAGCGCCTGACGCGCGTGCTTCATTACATGCTCTCGGAAGCTGAGTTCCTTTCGCCGTATGGTATCCGCGCCCTTTCGGCGATTCACCGCAACCGCCCTTACACCATCAACGTGAACAGCCACGAGCACCGCGTCGACTACGAGCCGGCCGAATCTTCCAGCGGCTTGTTCGGCGGAAATTCCAACTGGCGCGGCCCGATCTGGTTCCCCGTCATCTATCTGCTCATCGAGGCGCTGCAGAAATTTCACTTCTATTATGGCGATGGCTTGCGCGTCGAATTCCCCACGCGCTCGGGCCAGCAGATGACGCTGTGGGAAG
>JACQNR010000023.1 GCA_016202975.1 Acidobacteriota bacterium | reverse complement strand
GGAACTCGATATTCATTTCCTCTACCAGAATGCCTTCGACAAAATCGGGCCTTATGAGAAGATTTGCCATGCGGCGGGCGTGAAGGATGCGGAAGTCGCCTACATCGGCGATGACACCGTGGATTTACCTGTCCTCCAGCGTGTGGGGCTCGCCGTGGGTGTCCGTGATGGCCATCCGGCGCTTCGTAGGAGAGTTCACTACTGGACGCACGCGCGCGGCGGCCTGGGCGCCGTCCGCGAAACCATTGACCTCATCCTCACCGCCAAGGGCACTTCGCCCCTTACGGCGCTGAAGCGATTCCTCTCAGAGGGCTAGGAGAAATCATCCGGCCTTCATTGCTGGGGGCTGGACCAAGTTTGAGAGGCCCAGATCCGGTTTTCAAAACAAAATTCAAAATCGTCACCACCCGCCTCCACCGCCGCCTCCCGAAGAGCCGCCGCTGCTGCGGCTTCCCGAGCGCGAGCCGGGGGCGGTTGAGGAGGAGGCGATGGCGCTCGAAAAGCCGCTGGCGAGCGACGAGGCAAACGCCGTAGCACCGAGGGTTCGCCAGCTTTCCCCCCAATACCAGGGATGGCGGTACTCGCCCTCCCTCCCATGCTGGGCGGCAATTTGCAGGATCTCGGAAAACTGCTCCGACCAGGGTTCCTCCATGCCCAGCGCCAGGGCATAAGGCAGGTATTTTTCGTACAATTCGGGCGTCATCATGGGCGAGTACATGTACTTCATCCGGTCTTGGATGGTGGCGCCGAGGAACATTTTGAATCCGTCGATCTTGTCCATGATGGCGCGCCCGGCGCGCGTCGGCGCCTTGAGCAAGTGATGAAACAGGAAATTTACACCCGCCACGACGAGCAGGATGACGATGACCGCCGGAGTGACCGCCGTGCCCAGCATGATGATGGCGAAGACTTCTCCGGCCAGGAAGGGAAGTGAGAAAAGAGTCACAAAGGTAGCGCCGCCCGCAGCGGCTAACTTTTGTCCAGGCTTTCCCCTGCGGACGTCCCGCCAGGAATGGATCACCTGGCCAATCAGGAAGTAAACTCCCACGCTCCAGACCGAGAGCCAGACCGTCAGAAAGCAGGCTACAAACTTCTTAGCGCCCGGGGCCGTCAGGGCGACTACAACAAGAAGGAGAACCGAGAAAACAATGCCGGGGATCAAGTATTTCCGGTTGGTCAAGAAATAGATCTTTTCCATGTTCAGGCGGAGCCAGGTCTTGAGCGCCTCAATCGCCAGGTTAATGCGCGCGTGGTTGAAGTCCTTGAGTTCGAGCGTTCCCCCGGCGGCGAACAGCTTCCCGCCCGCCGCCCGTTCCTCCGGAGAAAGCTTCGAGGCATCTGCTTTGCCGCGGATGAGGGTATAGCCTCCATCCTTTTCCTGAACGGTCAGGTAGCGCTGGACAGCCATGCTCAGAACTGCTGCGGCGAACACTTTGTGGTCGTAGCCCATTTCGGTGACGTAGCGCATCGCGGCGGGTGACAAGCCCGGCGGCGGCTCGTAAAGCGGGTTGATTTCGCCGCGCGCAGGGTCTCGCCCCACGAGCACCCAGGCCGCGAAGAAATACAAGGTCAGCAGTAGCAGCCCGGCCAGTCCCACCAGCGTCGAGAGGTTGTCTTCGAAAAACCACCGCCATTTCATCTCGCTGGTGGGCTCGGCAATGAAGCCTTTGGGCCACGAAACGACAATGGTCAGCCCCTCGTAAGGCTGCAGCGGCTTCGTGGTGACGAATGTGGCGCGGACATCGAAGTCCACGGAGGATTCGAAGTCCTTCCCGAGCGAGCCATTCACGCCCGTGTATCCGTCCAGTAGCACCGCGGGACGCTGGATGCCAGCCGGCAGGGTCACGACGGCCATGGCGTGATCGATGGGGAACACCCAGCCGTTTCCTGTGGCGTTCCAGTAGAGTTCGTCGTGGTCTGCAAAGAGGCCGAGCTGGCGCGTCGTCCTGTAAACCAGCGTATAGGTGTACTCCCCCGGCGCGAGCTCACGATCAGGGTCGCCCAGGCGGACGCGTTTGCCATCCTCGATGCCGTCGATGTCGAACGGTTCGGGTTTTCCGTCGCGGCGCGCCTCAAGGACGTCAAAGCCCACCGTGTAGAAATTCCCCAGGCGATCGCGGTAGCGTGTCGGGAAATCGCGGTAGATGCCATGCCTGATTTGCTTGCCCTCCGCCCTCACCTTGATGGTTTCGCGAACGTCCATCGAGCCGTCCCGTGCCACGTCTATTTCGGAACGGAAATCCAGGATTCGCTCCTGGGGGAAGTCTTCGGGAGGGGGCGTTTCATCGGCCGGACAGGGAATCGCTGGAGACAATCCGCTGAGCCACAGAACGAGGAAAATTAGGCGAAGGGGAATCATTCGAGCCCTCGGGACAGCCGTTCCCTCCGAATATGTAAACGAAGCCGGGTGTCTCGTCAAGCGGCTTGTTGGGGAGTTGGCGAGCACATTGTTAGCATTGGTTGTTATATAGCAAGATTCGGCACAGATTAGTATACATATCATCTATATCTATATCATAATATACCTCTTTAGTATGTCTGACCTGTTATATAATGACTGCCAACGTTACTGGGTACTCAGCGGGCCCGCGTAAGGCTTCGAAGGACATGCCGCGTCCCGCTGCGGATGAGTTTGGCGGCGGCGGCGGCAGTGGCAATGCCTCCCCGCGCGCCGAGCGCAGTGCAATTCAAAGCGGCCATGGCGTTGGCAAAATCCAGGATGTGAGGCATGCCCCAGCCCTTCAGCAGGGCAACGATAAAGCCCCCGTGGAAGACGTCGCCAGCGCCGGTCGTGTCCACGGTCTCGACGACGAAGCCCGGCGAGTAATGAAACTCTCCCTTCGAGTAGATCAGCGCGCCGTCCCGCCCCAGCGTCATGCCCGCGGCGCCGATACCGTATTCGTGTGCCACACGACGAAGGACGCGATAGGGATCGGTCTCTCCTGTGAACGCGGGCAGGAAGTTGGACGAGGCGATGAGGTAATCGATGAGCGGCAAGAGCCTGTCCACTCCCTGGTAGACCGTGTCGAGATCGGCGACCACGGGGATCGGCGTCTTGCGGGCGATTTGTGCGGCTTTGAGAGCCGCCTCAACGTCGCACCCGTCAATATGCAGGACGCGGGCTCCCTGGACCATTGCAGGCGTCAGTTCTGCGGGGAGAACCCGGAGGCGTGCGTGGCGACCCCAATAAACCGTCCGCTCACCGGTCTTTTGGTCCACGATGATATATCCAACCTGGTTCGGAGTGTTCCTGGCTATTCGGACGTAACGGACGTCAATGCCTTCGGCCCGCAAGCTGGCGAGTTGAAATCGGCCGCCTTCGTCGTCACCTACTTTCCCCACGTACCGGGTGCGGAGGCCGAGACGCTGGCAGGCAACCAGGGCGGTCGCAACCTGGCCTCCGGCCTGGCGATCTACGGCCATGATCCGTTCCTTTCCGCCGAGGGGAGGAGCCTCGCGAACCGTCAATACGATGTCGGTGGCGTTCAGGCCAAGGCCTACGACGTCAACAGCCAAGTCTTCCTCCTGCATATGGCTCGAGCGAATGGAATTTACCCCCCGATGCGCCTACGGGGCAACTGATTTGTGGCGAGGCAGGGGAGGGGAGTGCCGGCTGTTCGGTCGCGAGGATTTTTGGTCTTTGGAATTATGTCCGGTAGCTGTTCGATCTTGCTCCTGCTGAAGCGGCACGATTCGCGGGAGTTATTCACACCCGCGTCTGATAATTTTTCGAGTGGGGACCCACCACTTAACATAACAAGTTCTCCACTAAAACTCGCGTTTTATCCACAACCCAAGCACCTCCCCACTATGGCTCGCTGTGGAAAGTGATTTCGATTCATTCCACCCGCCATATCGCCAATTTTTCCTTCACGGCATTGGCCGGATATGCTAAATTCGTTCGCTTGTCGGCGCGTCGACATAAGCTTTGAAATGCCCCTGCGTGAAACCGAAGCACTCGTTCTCAGGACTCACCGCCTGGGGGAAGCGGATAAGATTGTTTCACTCCTCACCCGGCAGTACGGGCGCCTGCGGGCGGTGGCTTCGGGGGCACAGCGGCCAAAGAGCCGCTACGGCGGGACGCTCGAGCCGCTGAGCTACATCCGGCTCTGGATTTTCGAACGTGAAAATCGGGACTTGCTGAGGATCAACTCCGCCGAATTGGCCGAGTCCTTCTTCAGCATGCAGAACGACTATCGGATTCAGATCGCGGCGCAGTACGTGGCGGAGGCTGCCGAGCGCTTCCTTCCCGAACGCGAGGCCAATGAACGTGTTTTTCGCCTGCTGCTGGCCGTGCTGAGGGCGATCAAGCGCTCCGGGGAAGTGAACCGGCCTTTGATTTACTTCAATTACTGGCTGCTGCGTCTGGGCGGGTTCCTTCCGGATTTTGGAGTTTGCGCGAGCTGCGGAGCGGCCCTAGGTGCCCAAGGCTACTATTCGTCAGGGGCGCATGGACTTTCTTGCAGCGCTTGTCAACTCCCGCAGGAAAGTTTCGGGCTCGCGGTGAGCGACCTGAACTCTGTGACGGCTAGCTGCCAGGGGACTCTGGATCGCTGGATTCTCTCAGGTAAGCCGCCCTCCGGCATGAATGAGGTGCGGAGATTCCTGGAAGCGCTTATTGAAACGCAGCTGGAACGGAAGTTGGTCACCCGGGATTTGCTCGAGGGAGGCCATTGAGAAATGTGGGTTGGTTGTCGCGTTATGTTGGAGCATAGGGGAGGGGTAGTGCGACGGGGCCGGCCCTCCGCGAAAGCCCCACACCAAACGGTAACATGCAAAAGCTAAAGAAACACTTGAAGAAGACGCCCGAAATTCGCGGTCTAAGTTTTCAAGACATGATCCTGCGCCTGAGCGAGTTCTGGGCGCGGCAAGGTTGCGTTCTGGCGCTTCCCTACGACCTCGAAGTGGGCGCCGGGACTATGACCCCGGACACCTTCCTTCGAGTCCTGGGCGAGGAGCCCTGGCGCGTTGCCTACGTTCAGCCATCGCGCCGCCCGGCGGACGGCCGCTATGGAGAGAATCCCAATCGCCTGCTCAAACACACCCAGATGCAGGTCATCCTGAAACCTCCCCCGGAGAATATCCAGGAACTCTATTTGAAAAGCCTGAAAGTGCTCGGCATCGACCTTCGTCATCACGATATTCGATTTGAAGAAGATAATTGGGAGGCTCCGACGCTGGGAGCTTGGGGGATTGGCTGGCAGGTGATGTTAGATGGCCTGGAGATTACCCAGTTCACCTACTTCCAGCAGTGCGGTGGGTTTGACCTGGAGCCGATCAGCGTCGAGCTAACCTACGGGCTCGAGCGCATTGCGGCCTTTTTGCAAGAACTCGATAATGTGTACGACGTCCGCTGGAATAACACGACCCGGTACGGCGACATGCGCCAGGAAGAGGAGCGCGAGCTTTCGGTCTACGACTTTGAAGCCGCCTCACCAGAGACCTGCCGGGCCCTGCTCGACCTTTACGAGGGCGAGGCGTCGCGACTGCTCGAGTCCTACGATCCCGCAAGCGGGGCGCGCTTTCCGCTGCGCAAGGCCTACGACCTGTGCCTCAAATGTTCTCACCTGTTTAATATTCTCGACGCTCGCGGGGCCATCAGCGTCACGGAGCGCGTGGCCCTGATCGGGCGCGTTCGCAAGCTCGCCTGCGAGGTGGCACGAGTATTCCTTGACCGCAAGGTGGTCGTGGTGGAGGTGGAACCAGTATGAAGCCTCCCCGCACTCAGCCCCTGCTCATCGAAGTCGGCTGCGAAGAGATCCCGGCGCGCTTTCTCATGGCGGCCCGAGAAGACTTCTGGACCGCAATCAACCAGGCCATGGCAGCAGCCCGCCTGGTCCCGCCCGGGGCTTCGCCATCGCTGCGTTTTTCAACCCCCCGCCGGCTTGCTGTCTGGTTCCCTGCCGTGCTCATGAAGCAAGGCGACTTGGTCGATGAGGTGGTGGGGCCTCCCATGCGTGTTGCCTTTGACGAAAAGGGGAAGCCCACCAAAGCCGCCAAGAGTTTTGCTCAGAAGAATGGCGTGGCTGTTTCGAGCCTGACGCGCGTGACCACTCCCAAAGGTGAATACCTGGCGGTCCGCAAGACGATCCACGGGCAGACGGCGCAAAAGCTCCTCCCCGGCCTGCTCGCGGGCGCGGTTACGGGGCTCAATTTTCCCAAGAGCATGTACTGGAAAGCCAAGACTGGCCCCCGTTTTCTTCGTCCGATTCGCTGGCTGCTTGCGCTTTTGGGAGAAGGGAAGACCGCCCGAGTTATTCCTTTCGAAATCGCGGACGTTCGGGCGGAGGCGGCAACTTACGGCCACCGTGTCCTGGGTAAAGGTAAGGTTCACGTTTCCGGATTCATGGACTACCTGAACAAGCTCAGTGCCGGGGGAGTGCACCTCGACCCGGTCCGGCGCCGCGGACGCGTGCAGGAAGATCTTAAAGTAATACTTAAAGGATCGCACAGCCGGCCGGTTGCAGACCCGTGGCTGGTGGATTGGGTGGTGAATTCGACGGAATGGCCTGTGGGCATCCTGGGTAATTTCGACTCGCGCTTTCTACGCCTGCCAAGGGAAATCCTGGTCACCGTGATGCGAGATCACCAGAAGTACTTCGCCGTCGAAGACCGCCACGGCAAGCTCCAGCCGCACTTTATTACCTTCCTCAATCTGGATAGGGACCGGAAGGGAATCATCCGGGAAGGGCACGAGCGCGTGCTCGCCGCGCGCTTTGCCGATGCGGAATTCTTCTGGGACTCGGACCAGCGTGAGTTTCTTGCCAGCCGCCAGGAACGCCTGGCCAGCGTGACCTACCAGGCGGAGCTGGGAACGTACGCCGATAAGGTTTCGCGCATGAAGTCGATCGCCGCCGAAATCTGCGGCGAGCTGGAGCGCGCGCAAACCTTTACCGCGGAGAATTCCGCCAGCGTCATCCGCGCCCTCGAACTCTGCAAGTGCGATTTGACCACGCAGATGGTGCAGGAATTCACCGAGCTGCAGGGGATCGTGGGCGGGCTCTACGCCGAGGCGCAGGGCGAACCGAAGGACGTCTGCCAGGCGATCTACGACCACTACAGGCCGGAGGGCCCGGAAGATCGTTCACCGCGCAGTCGCATTGGGGCTGTCGTCTCGCTCGCGGACAAGCTGGATAGCGTGGTGAGCGGATTTGCCATCGGGCAGGAGCCGACAGGATCGAGTGACCCCTTCGCGCTTCGCCGTCAGGGAAATGGAATAGTTAAAGTTTTGGTTGAACATGCCCTCCCCCTGCCTCTCAAGGTTCTGATCGAGCACGCCGTAAGCTGCATGAACGTGGAATGGAAGCGGCCCCAGCACGAAGTTTTTGGGTCGCTCGTCGCCTTCTTTGAGGAACGCATGAAGTACTACCTGGAATCGGGGCGGGGGCTGCGTTACGACACGGTTCGCGCCGTGGTGGCGGCGGGATGGGAGAATTTCACCGACGTGGCGCGCCGCGCCGACGCGCTGGAGAGGATCCGCAACACCGAAAACTTCGCGGCGCTTTCGGTGGCGGCCAAGCGCATCAAGAACATTCTTGAGAAATCGGCCTCCGCCCAGGACTGGCAGCCCGGGAGCGTCAACCCCGAGTTGCTGGAAGCGGGTCCGGAAGAGCAATTATTCGAGGCCCACGTCGCCGTTGCGGACCGCGCCCGCAGGTTCACCGAGGCCGGAGAGTACGAAAAAGCACTGGAGACGATCGCTGACCTGCGTCCGCTGGTCGACCGCTTCTTCGACAAGGTTTTGGTCATGGCGGAGGATCGCGCCCTTCGCGAAAACCGGCTGCGCCTGCTGGGCAAGCTTGACATTTTGTTTTCTGGCATCGCGCACTTTGCGGAAATTGCCGGCGGGCCCGGGGATGTCGACGCGTCGACTTCCCAGGCAGTGACAAGTGAAGAGTGAGAAGTGACGAAAAGCAGGAGCCAGAAGTCGGGAGCCAGAAGACCCCAATTGGCAGACCTTCAAATTCTGATTTCTCCCTTCCGATCTCTAGCGCATGAATTCATTTTACTCAAAAGGAAAAATATATGGACAAATACGTCTATTTC
>JACQNR010000160.1 GCA_016202975.1 Acidobacteriota bacterium | reverse complement strand
TCCAACCGGCGCTCTACGACCTCTCCCGTCTCCGTGTCCAACATCGCCACTTGCTGCGTGCGCGTGTGCAAATCACAGCCTATAATCAGCATCGCTCGGCTCCTCCTCGTTGAGAGTTCCTGGTTTTTCTTCCAATTCCAGTCTACCCTCCCCCTCGAGGAGCCGACTGCCTTATGCCATCATACATCGCGGTTTTTGCGAAGTGTGCGAATGGGGAAGCCAAGACCTCGTGTATTCCATACCCGTGGCTGGCGCAGACCCCTGCGCGGTGGGGTCTGCGATTTCCCGAAGGGGCTGCAGTCCCATCAGTGAAGCCTGTGAAGCCACTTCGCGAGATCGCAGACCGGAAAAATCACTGGTCTGCGCCAGCCACCTCGCAATCTGGCGGCGTAAATCCGCCTCTACGACGCCCTGGGCAGGTGGGCGAGGGCTTCGCGGACTTTTTCTTCGGGGTAGTGGTAGTCTTCAAGTCCGCCCTCGAAGTATTTCTCGTACGCGCCCATATCGAAGTGGCCGTGGCCGCTGAGGTTGAAGAGGATGGTTTTATCTTTGGTCTCTTCCTTGGCCTTCATCGCTTCGTCGACCACGCAAGCGATGGCGTGCGAAGTCTCCGGCGCCACGATCAGGCCTTCCGCGCCCGCGAATTTGAGCGCTGCCTCAAAGCACTTGAGCTGCGGATAGCTCGCCGCTTCCACCACGCCCGCGCGGTGCAGCAGGCTCACCAACGGCGACATGCCGTGATAGCGCAATCCTCCGGCGTGAATGCCGGGAGGAATGAAGTCGTGCCCCAGCGTGTCCATCTTGATCAGCGGCGTCATGCCACTCTTGTCGCCGAAGTCGTAGGCGTAGACGCCCTTGGTCATCGTGGGACAGGCCGTGGGCTCGACCGCCATCAAGCGCACTTTCTTCCCCGCGGCTTTTTCCGGCACAAACGGAAAGGCCAAGCCGGCGAAATTGCTCCCTCCGCCGCAGCATCCGATTACCACGTCAGGATATGCGCCGGCGATTTTCAATTGCGCGAGCGCCTCCTGTCCAATCACCGTCTGGTGCAGGAGAACATGATTGAGAACGCTACCTAAAGAGTAATTGGTATCCTTGCGGCCCGCAGCTTCTTCCACCGCTTCGCTGATGGCGATGCCGAGGCTGCCGGGTGAATCCGGGTCTTCGCTCAACATTTTGCGCCCGGAATTGGTCAGTTCGCTTGGCGAAGCGACGCACTTTGCGCCCCACGCCTGCATCATCGTGCGCCGGTGCGGTTTCTGGTCGAAGCTGCAGCGCACCATGTAGACCATGCACTCCATGCCGAACAGGTTGCAGGCGAGCGCCAGAGCGCTTCCCCACTGCCCGGCGCCAGTTTCGGTCGTCAGCCGGTTTATTCCTGCCTCTTTGTTGTAATAGGCCTGCGCGACGGCGGTGTTGGGCTTGTGACTGCCCGCCGGCGAAACGCTTTCGTTCTTGTAGAAGATTTTGGCCGGCGTTCCGAGCGCCCGCTCGAACCGCACCGCCCGCACCAGCGGCGTCGGCCGCCACAGCCGCAGTATGTCGAGCACCGCCTCGGGGATGGCGATGCTTGCCGCGGCGCTCATCTCCTGCTCGATCAGGTTCATGGGAAAGATCGCCGCCATGTCGCTGGGCTGCGCGGGCTGGAGCGTTCCCGGATGCAAATAGGGCTTCATCGGCGCGGGCAGGTCGGGAACCACGTTGTACCAGGTTTTGGGGATTTCTCTTTCCGAAAGAAGAATGCGGTGGTCGCTCATCGTGCACCTCACAGAAAAAGTGAAGGGCCCAGAATAGCACAGGACTCCGGCGACAGGATGCCGCGCACGCCACCACCCCGCGATCCCCTCCTCAACCGAGGAGGGGATTTTTGATCGCGGTTCCCCTACTTACTCAGGAGGGGTTCCGGGCTGGCCGTAGGCTCGCCTCTTTCGTAGGAGGAGGTTAGGAGAGTGGTTTTGGCTGGCTCCCCTCCTTGCTATGGAGGGGGTGAGGGGGTGGTTGGACAATATCCCGCGGTCAGCCAAGCGTCTCAATAAAGCGGATGCACAAAAGATTCGTTAATGTGAATCTATTTAAGCTTTGGCAACCAATTGAAATTATTCAGTAAATTAACATACCGCCTGTGTCGCCCAGATCATTAATAACAGGAGACTTAAGTCTCGCGTCGGACAGGTTCATTACCAACAAGTTGGCAACGGATATGCGCGGATTTGATCAGGGCAGTGGGGCCCGGAACTCCGATAATCATCGATTGCTGTGTCGGTTCAGCCCACGATGGCGGAATCTCGGAACTGAAACCAGACTTTTTCGCTTCGGATGTTCTCGCCGGGGCTTCCGTCGAATTCATTTCGGAAAGGGATAGCCATGAACCATCTCAGTGGACGTCTTAGCCTCCAGGTCATTCTGGCAGCCTTGGTGATGATTGTCCTCGCCGGAATGGCGTGGGCGCAGAAACCCCGGCAATTGCCACCTCTTGACCCGACTGCTGTCTTCAAGACGCATGTCCCACACGTAAACGCCCATTTGCCCGAAGTCGGAAAGCCGAGCGCCAATCCCGGGCGCGGTCACGGAGGCGGGGGTGGCGGTGGTGGCGGCGGCACGTGCTCGCCTTCCGAATCTTCACCTGCACGCAGTACGTAGTGGGGCCGACGGTCACTGCAGCCATCACCTCTCCCGAGGCGGAAGAGGAGATTGCTGTAGACCCCAATGACGGCTCAAATCTGATCGCAGCCATCAGCGACTTCAGTCTGCGGGGCGGCTACAACACCACCAAGTATTCAGTGTCGGGCGACAGCGGCAGCACCTGGGTGGATGCCTATGCACCTCTCGATTCCGCAACCAGCAAGCCTGCTACCAGTGATGGCTTGATCTGGGAAGCCAACAGTGATCCCGTCGTGGCCTTTGACGATACCGGCCACGTTTACATGTCGAATCTCTACCTCAAGGCGGATAGTCAGGGGAACGTCACGGGGACCGGCCTCTACGTCAGTGCCACTACCTGGGCGACGAACTTTCAGTTCACCCAGGCGGCCACGTACCCGGTGGCGAGCACCCCCAACTCGCTCAATGCCGAGGATGATAAGCCCTGGATCGCGGTGGACAACACCCGCACGGCGCCTGTCTGCGGTGGCCGACCGGTCTACGCGACCTGGACGCGCTTTACGCCAAGCACGGACTACATCGTCTTCTCCCGGTCTCTCGATTGCGGCCACACGTGGACCGCTCCCCTTCGGATCAGTGACCCGGGGTTTAGCGGCGCGGTTCAAGGCTCGCAGGTGGCGGTCGGTCCGGCCGGCGGCGGCGGAATCATCTACGTCGTCTACGAAGTCTTTCTCACCGGCGGGCTGCGCGCGCAATTCGTCGCCAGCTCCGCCAACGGTGGGACCTCTTGGGGCGCCTCCTATCAGGCGACGCCCCTGTTTAACGAGCTGAGCTTCAACTCCACCTACCGCAAGTTCAGCTTTGCGTCGCTGACAGTGAGCCCCACCAACAACTTCGTTTACATGGTGTACCCAGACCAGCCGAGCGCCAGCAGCGGCTCGCGCATCGTATTCCTCTGGTCGAGTGACAGTGGCGTGAATTTCAGTTCCCCGCTTTCGATCAACGACACCAACAACGGCCAGCGACTGATGCCCTCCGTCGTGGCGGACAGCGCCGGAACGATTCACGCGAGCTGGTTCGACACGCGTAATGCCTCGCAAGGCACCGCCGTGTACGATATTTACGCTACGCGCTCGACGAACAACGGCGCCAATTTCAGCTTCAACTCGCGCGTGACTGTGTCCAGCATGAACGCCGGAAACGCCAGCTTTATCGGCGACTATGGCGGCATCGCCGCCGGCTCGGTGAACGTCGGGGGAGAGATCACCATATACGCGCATCCGGTCTGGACAAACGGCGGCTTCAACGGAGGACACCTCCAGACCGCCGCGCTGCACTGAGACTCTGGGCTCCACTCACTCGAATCCGCGGCGCTCCCGTTTCGCGCCGATGAGTAAGTTTGTTTCAAAGCAAATGAAGTTTTGGAGCGCCGCAGAGTGGTGAGGCTGGCTTACTGAGAATCACGGGAACTTGTTTCGTCCTCGTGGTAACCCAAAGCACCAACTTACAC
>JACQNR010000001.1 GCA_016202975.1 Acidobacteriota bacterium | reverse complement strand
CTGCTGGGGTCTCTCGAGCTCCCCCACGGCTTTGTTGAGAATCTCAGTCCCGTGCAGGATCACTTTGGAGAGCTGGCGTGCCCCCGGCGTCACTGAAGTCACCTTGTAGGTCAGGAATCGGCTGGCCGCCGCATCCACCAGGTCCATCACGTCATCGAGCGCCGAACCTAAAGCATGGATGTCTTCGCGGTCGAAAGGCGTAATAAATGTCTGATTGAGTTTCATCATCAGTTCGTGGGTCAGTTGATCGCCTTTGTGCTCGGCAAACTTGATCTCCGCGACTCGCTTGTCCACGTCCTGATAATTATCGAAAAGATCCGCCAGCATTTGGGCGGCTTTGTGAATGTTTGAAGCTTGCTCGCGAAACAACTCGTAAAACTTCATTTCCCGGGGTATAAATGCCACGATTGCTCCTTGGTAGGAATTGAGCAGCTATTCTGCCCTCAACGGCGGCAGCTTGGCAAGCACTTCGTGTAACATTTTCTTAACGCTCGCGTAACCTGTCTGGGTTTGAGTGTGGCGTCCTTATGTTTGGCGTAAGCTGCTGAAATCACAAAGGAAAGCTGCCTCAGAGCTTTCGACGCGTGACCCCTGCCGGGTGGACCATCCGAGATAGGGTTTGGCGTTTTCGCGGATGTTAAGTTTGTGGGTTAGGTCGGGGCCGCCACAGCTCTCAAGCGGCCTTACCCCGAGTCGCGCCATGGGGCAATCAAAGTAGGAGCCGCGCGGACCGCCATCGGCGTAGCGACGGGTCTCGATGCCATTGGCTTTTTCAGCGCCTTTGTCGTTCCCGGAGGCTTCTGGATTTGCTAAACCTTAAAGCGTGATTGGCGCCCAGATTTGATAGAATCCGTTCCGCGTCTTGTGTTTGCGGGCCTGATGGACCATGGTGAATTCGACGAGTGCAATGGATTCCGTCAAGGGTGGCGATGAGGCACGGTTGCTGTCACAAAGCCGGCGCGTTGCGGGACTCAACCGCGCGAGTTTCGCGGCGCTGGTGATTCTGTCCGTCTCCGTCTTCATGCTCTGCAATTTCATCTTCCCGAATCTCCTCCGCGCCCAAGCCGGCAAGGAACTATCCGTAGAGGATATCGTCACTCTCATCAAGGCCGAGGTGGCTTCCCGGCGGATTGAGGCCCTGGTGGAGGAGCGGGGAATCTCCTTCGAGCTGACCCCTGAGGCCGAACGGGAGCTTCGCGGAGCTGGCGCGAATTCCGATTTGATCGAGGTGGTGCGCGCGCATTCGAAGCCGCCCGCCCCGGCGGAGCTGGTCATCGAGTCCAAACCGGGGGGGGCGGATGTCCATATCGACGGCCGGTTTCAGGCCAAGACCAGTTCCGGCGGCTGGGCAAAGATTTCACCTCTTAAGCCGGGCAAACACGACATCCGAATTTCCGTCGCGGGCTTCGACGATTTCATCCAGTTGATCGATGTCAAGTCAGGGGAGACCTTCTCGGTCAACGCCCCGCTCACGCGCGCGAAACAAGCCTCTCTCAACTTGTTCGTCGCCTCGAACCCTCCGGGCGCAAATGTTTATGTTGACGGCAAACTGATCGGCGCGACCGGCCCTGCGGGTGCGAAAGTCTATGTTGACGGCAAGTTGGTCGGCGGGCCCGGCGGCGTCGGACGACTCAGGATTCCAGACCTCCAGCCGGGCAAGCATGTCGTGCGGGTATCGGCCGAAGGTTATGCCGATTTTGAACAGTCGGTCGAACTCGTCACGGGCAAGCCCGCAACGGTGATCGCGGTGCTCGAACGTCCCAAGCCCGCGACGGCGGGCCTGGTTCTCGAATCGGTCTTGCGCGGCGCCACCGTCACCGTCGACGGCAGGCTAGTCGACAAGAGCAGCGCTGGAGGCAGCCTGAACATACCGGACCTTGCGCCGGGTAAACACACCGTGCGGGTTGCCGCCGAAGGGTACACTGCATTCGAGCAGATCGTTGACCTTGGGGCAGGGAGCGTCCTGACTCTGCGAACTCCGCTTCTGCCGCTTGCTCCATCGCCGGGCCTTGCCCGGATGAACGCGATCGATGGCCTTCAATACGTTTGGATACCTCCAGGAACGTTCATGATGGGCTGCTCGCCCGGCGAAGCCCCCCAGTGCCTGCCCGACGAGAAACCTTCCCACCGCGTCACGATCAGCCGTGCATTTTGGCTGGGTCAAAGCGAAGTGACCGTCGCCGCCTACAAGCGCTTTGTCGCGGCGAATGGCATTCGCATGCCGGATGAGCCCACATTCGGAGATAGCCGGCTCAATCCGGGTTGGGCGAATGAGTTGATGCCGATGGTGAACGTCAGCCGCGAAGACGCGGAAAAATACTGCACGTGGGCGGGCGGACGCCTCCCGACTGAGGCCGAGTGGGAATACGCGGCGCGCGCCGGCACAACCGAAGGGCGTTACGGAATGGTTGGCGAAATTGCCTGGTACGCGAACAACAGTGGCCGGGCCGTCCTGGACAGCGAGCTGATTTGGAAGCAGGAACAGAACAAATTCAGCGATCGACTCAGCGCCAACGGAAATACCTTTCACCCCGTCATGCAGAAGAAGCCCAATGCCTACAGCCTTTACGACATTCTGGGGAACGTTTGGGAGTGGGTGAGCGATTGGTACGAGGAGAAGTATTACTCGAGTTCGCCGGAGCTCGATCCGCGTGGACCTGCAAGCGGCGAGTTTGGCGTCCAGCGCGGAGGGTCGTGGTTTACTGGCCCGCGAGTTTCCCGCGCTGCCCCCCGCTATAAGACCCTTCCGTTGACGCGCGGCTATGCCCTCGGTATCCGCTGCGCGCGCGACGCCGCCCCGTAGAGACACCCCGCCCTACCGTTCACAGGCTCTGGCCGACGGGCTGGCGGAGCATCCTGAAGGACCAGTCGTTCCACCGGAGCTTCCCAGCTATTTGGGTAAAAACGTCAAATCGCGGAACCAGAGAGTTCCATGCGGGCAATTGCTTACGCTTCGGTAGGAAAGGAAGAACACGACTTTGTTGATGGCGTTGGGGTTGACCTCGGCGGGGAGGGGTGTTGTAAGAGGCTGCTGATAAAACTCTTCTGTTGGAATCGAAAACTCCTGCCAGGTGGAGTCGAGTTTGCGCTTGCCCTGAAAGTATTCGACCACAGAGGGGAGTTCGTAAACAACTCTCTCCCGTTCGCCCGTGGCCTTGGGGTCGTCGAGCGCGATGCGCATTCCGAAATCTGGGTTCGCATTCGGCGCCTCGTCGGTCACCTTGCAGGAGAAGCGAAGCTGGCCATACACAGTCCGATCCGCGGGCTGAGTATAAAACGTGAAGAAGCCGCCCGAGGTGGCTGCGGGGAACTTTTCGTAAACCGCCGGATCGCCCTTGTACGAAAAGTGGATCTCGGTGTTTCCATTGATGACCCACGATGGGTCACCGGGCTTCGAGCCCCAGGCCAGAACGGCGTTCTTGTGCGCGGGCACCGAGTTTGCGGAATTGAAGATGCCGCCGCTGTCGGGAAAGAAGAGTATTTTGACCGCTGGCTTAGCAGCCGGCGTTGTGGCGGGCGCTGTGGTTGAACCCGATTCCTCCGCCGGAGCCGAGGCGGTTCGAGTGACCAGGCGACTGAATCTCACGACGCCGTAGCCCAGGCCGATCAGGAGGATCAGTGCGGCAGCCGCAAGCGCGATAAACAATCCTTTCGAGCTGCGCGTACTGCCGGAGGGAAAGTTGCCTGAATCAACGAGCTGCTTCAGGCGCTTCAGGTCGGCCACCATCTCCCCGGCGCTTTGGTAGCGTGCTGCCGCATCCTTGGACAGTGCTTTGTTGATGACGCGGTCCAGCTGCGGGGGAATCTTCGGGTTCACACGCGCAGGCGAGGGCGGCGTATCGCGTTCGATGGAGCTGAAGATTGCCGCGGCGTTTTCCCCGGAAAAGGGCTTCTTGGCCGTCGCCATCTCGTACAGGACGGCGCCGAGGGAAAAGACGTCGGTGCGGCGGTCGAGCCGGTCGCCGCGAATCTGCTCCGGAGACATGTAGTTCGCCGTCCCCATGGCCATCCCGGGGCTAGTCAAGTAAGGGTCGGAGGGCTGCTTGGCGAGACCGAAATCCAGGATCATCGCCTGGCCGCGCTGCGTCACCAGAATGTTGGCGGGCTTGATGTCGCGGTGGATAATCCCTTTTGAGTGTGCCGTGTCCAGCGCATCGGCAATCTGCACGGCGACGTTGATGATCTCTTCGGCGGGCAGTGTTTCGCCCTTCAGGCGCTGCTTGAGCGTCTCGCCTTCCAGCATCTGCATGGCGATGAAAGGCCGACCTTCGTCCTCGCCCACTTCATAGACCGTGCAAATGTTGGGATGGTCGAGCGCGGAAGCGGCTCGCGCTTCCCGCCAGAAGCGTTCGAGTGTTTCCGGGTCGCGCGCCAGATTCTCAGGTAGAAATTTCAGCGCCACGAACCGGCCCAGCTGCTTGTCCTTGGCCTTGTACACCACCCCCATGCCACCCGATCCCAGCTTGCCAATGACGGTGTAGTGGCCGAACGTATGCCCGATCATGGACGGCGCAGAGCCCATTAAATCGGGCTCATACTATAACCGGGGGGTAATCAAGTCAAGCATTTGGAGACAATGGCGGGATTTGACTCTCTAACAACAAAGGGCGGGGAACGGATCCCCGCCCTTGGATCTTGCTGCCTACTGGTTTCTGTTAACTGCCTATTTCGCCGATCATAGTTCAGCGCTACAACTTAGTACATTCCGCCGCCGTGGGGAGGTCCAGCAGGCATTTTCTCCTCTTCCTTCGGCAGTTCGCTGATAATCGCTTCGGTGGTGAGCATCAGGG
>JACQNR010000159.1 GCA_016202975.1 Acidobacteriota bacterium | reverse complement strand
GTTCGTGCCGTATCTCGCGTTGCCTCGCGTGCAACCTGAGGGCTAGCGCCGCCCTGTGGCTGATGCCAGTATTGCCCCAGCCAGGCGAGATTGAAGCGGTCCCGAGGGGAGATATCCCCCATCAAGTTGGCGGTTCCGGTCATCAGCGAGTTCGTGACAGGGAGCGCATGGTTGCGTATCCACTTCTCCGCTTGCTCGGTGCTGACCGCACCGAAGTAGGTCCAGCCAGTCGAAAGCGGGCCGCCCAATTGAAAGCTGCCATGAGCGAAGTGGCGGTAGCGTTCGTCGGATTCCGTGATTCCGAAACTGCGCAGTCGCGGGGTGACGTTGACGTTCTGCAGCGCGCCGCTCTGCAAAAACAGATGGACTTCGCCGTGCCGGGCGGGTCCACCCACGCGCGGCGCGAGTGCAAGCTCCGCGCCCGGGAGCGAAATCCCCGACGGATCGGCATCGCAAGTCACATTTTGGACGGCGGAAAGATCTGGAAGGAGCAGTGGCCCGGCGCCCTCGGCGCTGGTCAAATTGAATCCGTTCCAAAGCACTCTATTCTGCGACCAGGAACCGCCGCGCGACCCAAAGAGGATGGTCTCATCGCTTTGCATCCCAGAAATATCGAAGCGCTCGGCAGTTGCTGAGACCTCCGTATGCGCCATAAGAGTCCACAAATGCAAGGTGGAGGGCAGGCGATCGAGCACCTGCCTGCTATAAGTAACTCTCGATGTATCCGGGACGCTTTCGAGTTCCTCCTGAATCTCCCAGTGTTGCGGGCTCTCCCATTTGAGCACAGCAGCCACCTGTTTGCGTTCATATGATGATATTGCGAGGACCATTGATCCGGTTTGGGAACTTCCCTTATCTCGGAAAATTATTAGGTACTCACCGACGGGTAGGTTTCGAAAACGGAAAATTCCATCAGGTCCGGTCATCTCAACAAATTGCAGCTTTCCGGAGACAGCTTCGACCGCGACGTTGGGCAAGCGATTCATGCCACTGTCCTGCACAACTCCGGATAGCTCCGCTGTCGCAGGAAGAAGAACCGCTCGGGAAGACGGGGAGAAAACCAGCAGGCCCAGGATCGACAGGAACTGAACAACAACCGACGCGGTAATCTCCTCAAGGTGTCGAATTGGACTGGTCTCTCTCAAATTATCCGAATCATCAAGGACGGGAGCCTATGAGAATCGCCGGGACTCAGGCCGCTCGCACGCACCGTTGGCCCGACACAGTTTGCGATCGCGAAGTGATGCCCTAGATAATTCATCCGGGGAGCTCCACACGCTCTTCCACAAACTGGGAGAATTCCTGCAAGAAGCGTTGGCGTCCAAACTTCAGGGCGGAGGCGCGAATCGCTGAGGAATGGAAACGAACCCGTTGGAACCGATCGAGAGCCTCCAGCAGGGATTCTTCTGACTCTCTTTCGAAAAGAGTGCCGGTCGTTCCATTAACGACAATTTCGCGGGCGCCTCCCTTGGCCAGTGCTATGACCGGCGTGCCGCAAGCTTGTGCCTCAGCCATGACGATTCCGAAGTCCTCTTCCCCCGCAAAAACAAACGCTTCGCACTGTTGCATCGCCTCGATCACGGTGCCCTCGCTTTGGAAACCGAGGAGGCGGATATTGGGGCCCGCAAGCCCCTCGAGCTTTTTCCGCTCCGGGCCCTCACCGATAATGACCAACCGCCTCCCGCACCGGTTAAATGCGGTTACGACAAGGTCGATCCGCTTGTAGGGGACCAACTGCGATACCACCAGGAAGAAATTCTCCCGCTTGCGGCCAAGAGGGTCGGGAATAAATTGCTCGGTCCGGACGGGCGGATAAATTACAGTGCTCTCCCTCCCGTAGCACTCCAGGATCCTCTTCTGAACGTTTCGCGAATTGGCCACGAAGTGCGTGACGCGCTGTGCCGCCGCGTAATCCCACTGGCATAGTCGCTGCCGCGTTAGGGCAAGTCCCCAGCGTGCCAAGTGCCCCGCCGCTTGGGAGTATGTTACGTAGCCATCCCACACGTATCGCATGGGCGTGTGGCAGTAGCAGATATGGATTGCATTGGAGTCAGTTCGTACACCCTTGACGACCGCTGCGTCCGAACTGATGACGAGCGGGCAGCCTGAGAGATCCAAACTGCCAACTGCCCATGGGTACAAGGGGAGGAAATAGGGATATCTCCGCGTGGATTGCGGTATCCGTTGCAGCATGGACGTGCGGATGGTCCGTTGCCGCAACGCTGGACTCAGACCTTGCGGGTCACATACGAGGGTGTGAAGCTCGGCCGCGGGGAAAAGCTCCGCCACAGCTTCGAAGACCCTCTCTCCCCCTCGCATCGTCACCAGCCAGTGGTGAACCAGCGCGATCCTGGCCTCGGTATTTCGCATGCGGCTCGCCAATCAACTTCCCATAATTTGTTCGGCGTTTAATGTGACGATTGAAGAAGTGAGTTCCAACGCCGTCCGGCGAATTGCCTTCTTGAATGCCGCAGGAGCGAATCGTGAGTCAACGGTGGCGCGAGCTCCTTCCGACAAGCGTGCGCGCAAAGGGGGATCGGACCAGACCCTCTCCAGGGCCACGGCAAGTGCGGGAACATTACTGGGAGGAACTAGAATGCCGTTCATCCCATCCTGCACCACTTCCAGTACACCGCCAGCAGCAAAGGCAATGACAGGAACTCCGTGTTGCATCGCCTCGAGCGCGGCAAGAGACAGCCCTTCGGGAGAAATCGACGGGACTACAAGCACATCCATTGCCGCGTATGCAGGAGTGGGATCGAAGAGATATCCCGTCCAGGTGGTTTCCCGTTCCAGTCCGGACGTCGAAACGAGGGTTTTGAGTTCACGGTGGTAGGCCTCATCCTCGGCCGATCCCGGCGCAGGGGTCCCCACCACGAAT
>JACQNR010000158.1 GCA_016202975.1 Acidobacteriota bacterium | reverse complement strand
GTGGAGCCTCGCCCTCATAAAGAAGGCGGCCCATCGGGCGCTTCTACATTCTTTGCTCCTTTGTTTTCAATAACATCGTGGGTTCGTTCCGCCATTTCTTCAATTTCAATGCCCCGCAGATACCAGCCTAAGTCACTTTGTCACGACGCCTACTCCCTGCATACGCCGGATCAACATTGATATTCATGCCTGCAATTTTGACTGCGCGGCCCAACCGGTGGCCTGGTCCCCCTGTGGCCTCCCCCACGCCTCCCCAGTAGGCCTGTAACTAGTCTACTATGCTTGCCTACCCTTGTCAAGATGCACACCTGTGCGCGTGGCCCGTCCCGAGGAACGAAAGCCACTCGAGTGGCGCAGACATTGTTACTTTAATGTCTGCGATTCGCGAAGCGCCAACGGAGGTAGAATCGCCGCGCGTCGAGGCAGCGGCATTATTACGGCCTGAACCATATTCACTTTCTGACGACCAGCACGTATCGCCGCGCCCGGCTGTTTGACTCCTTAAAACAAGTAGATACAAGCGCAGAGTTCGCATTCTCGAATTCTGCGGTTCTTTCTCCAGAATAAGACTCGCAGGGTCTCTCGGGTGAAAGACGTTGCACTGCCTGCTTATTCACGATGGATGTTTGGAAGGGCAGGCGAGCGTGGCTTGAACTGCTGGAGTGGCGTAGAATCCTGTTGCTGACAGCCCCGTGAGGTATGAAAACAAAATGACAAGCTTGAATATAAAAGCACTTGGTGCGAACCTGGGCGGTTTCCTCGCCATGGCAGCGCTGCTATTCCTTCCGGCGGGGACGCTCGATTATTGGCAGGCGTGGGCTTTCCTCGCCGTGTTCGGCGTCTCCGGGCTAGCGATCACGCTGTACCTCATGAAAAAGGACCCCAAGCTCTTGCAACGACGGATGCATGCAGGACCAACCGCTGAGAAGGAGCTGAGCCAAAAGATCATACAATCCATCGCATCCGTAGGATTTTTCGCGGCGCTTGTCTTCCCCGCGCTCGATCACCGCTTCATGTGGTCTCCTGTAGCGCCCTATGTATCCGTAGCAGGTGACGTTCTGGTTGCGCTCGGCTCCCTCATCGTAATTTTGGTTTGCAGAGAAAACACTTTTGCCTCGGCAACTATCGAAATCGCTCCCGAACAGAAGGTCGTATCGACAGGGCTGTACGCACTCGTGCGCCACCCGATGTATATGGGAGCCCTTTTCTGGTTCATTGGCATGCCTCTCTCGCTCGGCTCGTGGTGGGGTTTGTTCGTGCTCCTCCTTATCATGCCTGCTCTTATATGGAGACTCCTTTACGAAGAAAAATTCCTGGCAAAGAATTTGGCGGGCTATGTGGATTATAGAGAGAAGGTGAAGTATCGTTTGGTTCCGTTCGTGTGGTAACGGTCCCGGTGCGTCCGGCTGTAAGCGGCGAGCCCAGAGCTGGGATTTTCGAACTCACCGACCTTTTCTCCAGGGAAAATACCGCAAAGTCTTTGGGGAACGAGACTCTGCTGCCCGCTTGAGCCGTTCGCCGTAGCTTCCGGCAGCGACACCACAACCGGTCATGGAACGCCACGGGATTACGACGCCCGTGTGCCCCTTCTCCTGTGGGGATCCGCCTTCCGGCCCAGGGAATACGCCGGGCCATGCCAGCCCGTTGACCTTACCCCAACCTTAGCTATGGCTCTCGGTCTGAACGAGCCCTCCGACGGAGTCGGCTCCCCGCTCAGTTCGGCAATGAGCAGGAGATAGGCCCAACGGCTTGTCCCCTGGATTCGCCAGGACGACACACCTTGTGGAACCGACCGGCCAGAAGGTAGCTTGCGGCTCGCTATCCCCTTGACAATTTATTCCAATTCTTGTATATTCTGCTTACTTTAACAGGGCTCTAGTTGGTGTGCCGACAAAGGGGACACTGTCCCCGAAGGAAAGTGGATGGCGAAACTCTTACTAGGGTTTGTGCTCGCGGTGACGCTATTCTGGTCGCCAACGTTCAGGGCTAATCCGCCTGATCGAGAACCCGTCCTTAGGCTTTTGCCTGTGCCCGAGCCAACGATTGGACTGGCAAGCTGGTACGGTGAGAGGTTCCAAGGAAAGACCACGGCGAACGGAGAAATCTATGATATGAATGGACTTACTGCTGCTCATCGGGACCTTCATATGGGGACGTGGGTCGAAATCACAAACCTGCGGAACGGCCGGTCCGTTACCGTCCGTATTAATGACCGTGGTCCCTCGATCCGAGGTCGAATGATCGACGTGTCCAAGGCCACAGCGCGCGCCCTCGGTTTTGTGGGTGCTGGAGTTACAACCGTCCAGATGAGGATCGTGGATTCGTCTGAATCCTCAGACTCGGCTCGTTCCCCAATCGCCCGACCCATCATGATTTCATCAGCCCATTCTAACCTCCCAGCCGGTGAAGAACCGGTCTCCCAACAATAAACAGGCCCACAGTTTGTCTGCCTCGGCTTTGAGCAATGGCGCGACTGCCTATACAACGGTGACTTTGATCACCTGCTGGCCAGTCGCGCCGTCGGGAAAGATATCCTTGGGGCCTTCGGTTTGCACCCGGCCTTTGCCGTCGGTCGAGCGGACTCGAATCCGGTAGGAGCCGGGTTTGGGGGAGATCCAGGTGTATTTCCAGAAGCTCCAGGTTAGCGGTGAGGGGTTGCTGAAGAGGTTGGTCTCCTTCCAGGTTTCGCCGTTATCGAAGCTGATTTCGACTTTCTTGACGCCGTCCAGATTCCCCAGGGCATAGCCCGTAACGACAAAATTCTTGCCGGATATCTTGGCGCCGTCAGTCAGGTCTGTAAATCGTGCGTGCGACCAGCGCTCACACTCGTCCGACCACCCCTGCGACTCCCAGAAACCCTGGTAGGCCTTGTTGACGAGCTCAATCCTCGTCACCCACTTGGGTTGTTTCATGCCGTACTTGCCCGGGATGAAAATACGCGCGGGGTACCCATGATTGGGGGGCAAATCGACGCCGTTCATCTGGTAGGCAAGGAAATTCTCGGGGTTCCAGATGCGGCTGAGGGGGTGGCCAGTGGTAAAGCCGTCCGCCGCGTGGAGGACGACGTGCGCAGCCTCGCCGAGAGGCTGGGCCCGCTCCAGGAGCGGCTTGAGTGGCGTGCCTGCCCACTTCGCGTTGCCGACAAAAGTCCCGTCGATTGAGTTGGATATGCATTCGAGCGTCAGGTATTTCTCGATCCGCGGCAGCGCCCGGAGCTGCTGGTATTCGAGCGCAAACGGTTTCGCCACCAAACCATCGATTCTCAGCGTCCAATCGGCGGCTTTGACGATCGGGGTTGTCCCTTTTGAAGTGACGTAAAAATCCTCGTTAGGGGTTATGGCCACCAGCACAGCGTGCTCGCCGTAGTTCTCGAACTGCTTGACGGAAAACCCGCGTGGCGTGGCGAGACTGTTCATCCAGGCGGTGATGACTCCATACTCCACCAGACCGATCCCGCCCGCGACGGCTCCGATGACGAATTTGCGGCGTTCGATAGCCATGATGAATGAGATGCTTTCGCCGCCCTGGAAGTCGCAACTGAAAGAGAAGCGGGAAATTCGAAGCTCGTCCAGGTACTCAAACTTCGGTATATTAATGAAAGTGGACCGATTATCCAGCGCCTCCAGCGAGAGGAATTGCAGGTGGTAAATGTGAACGGGGTCGTTCGGCGGCGGCAGTATTGTGGCTTGTGTGGACAGCCGATGTTCGAATTCTACCGCTCCCCCGACGGCCACTTCGGCTTAATGGACGACATGGGCGAGTTCCGAGACGACGCCCGAGGCGAGATCCGCTGCCCGACGTGCGGGGCGAGGTACAAGCTGCTTGAGAGGATTGACCCCGCGGGACTGCCGGTCAGGAAAGTATGAAGTATGAGACGACAACTTGGCGCGTGAAATGACACTTCGAGCAATTTCCCGTTTCATCCTTCAGACTCCATACTTCACCCTTATCTTGTTCCCACTTCCCAATTCGCCCGCGCCGCTGTAACCTCATTTACTCCCCATGACCTCTGACGACCTCACCCTCAATCCGCAAAACGCGCTCTCGTATCTGGTGGCGCGCGGGCTGGCAACAGAAGGGGAGACGATTTCAGTCCGCGAACTCGGGGGGGGCGTCTCCAACATCGTTCTTCTGATTGAGTGGCCGAACAAGCCCGAACGCCGTTGGGTGCTCAAGCAATCTCTCGAGAAGCTACGCGTCCAGGACGATTGGCGGTCGGAGCGCGCCCGCATCTACCGCGAGGCGGAAGCGATTGAAGCGCTGCGGCCCACGCTGGGCGAGGCTGCGCTCCCAGAAATCATCCACATCGACCGCGAAAATTTTGCTTACATCATGACCGCCGCGCCGACTGGCTCCGCTTCATGGAAGGAACAACTGCTTACGGGCGAAGTGGACCTGCGCGTTGCGGGACAGGCGGCGCTGCTCCTCGCGCGGATGATGAAGGCCTCGCGCGCGGACCCCAACCTGCGCGAGCGCTTCGCCGACCGCACAGTGTTCGATCAGCTCCGAGTCGACCCGTATTACCGGACGACCGCCCGCAGGCATCCGGACGTGCGCGGCGCGCTGGTGCAACTTGTTG
>JACQNR010000155.1 GCA_016202975.1 Acidobacteriota bacterium | reverse complement strand
TTCGTTGACAGTGACGGTCCCGTCCGTGGGCACTTCCACACCGACGTGCAGCGTCTGGTAGCCATCGAGCGAGAGCGAAAGCATATACCGCCCGGCGGGTAGCCGGATAGTGGCCGGCGTGGGCCCGCCGACGGGCTTCCCGCCCGAACTCACGCTCGCACCGGGAGGAACGGTCCGGACATCGACCACGCCCGTCGAGGCCGCTACGGCGCCGGTAAGGTCAATACGTTTGGTCACAACGTAGCCGTCCGATCGGATTTCGAAGCTGCTTGTGTATGGGTCCATGCCCGGAACTTGCAGCGTAAAGGAATGCTTTCCTACTTTCGCCGCTTTCTGGAGCGGAGTCTTTCCTGCCTGCTGCCCATCAATCGAAACATCGATCCCGGGCGGAGTCGTGACAATATTGATTTCACCGCTGGGCGCGGCGAGATCCACGCTGAGCGTCGCCGGGCTGCCCGGATCGATGGTGATGTTTCGTTGCACGATCGCAAAACCCTCTTTGACAACCAGGACTGAGTGGTTCCCCGGCGCGAGGCCCGGAATGGTGAACGGCGTACGCCAGGATGGGTCCGTCTTACCGTCCACGCTAATTTGAGCCCCAGGGATATTCGAGCTCACTGCAAGACTCCCGGTCTGAGCGGCAGATGGTCGGACGCTACCGGTAGCGGCCTTCGGCGCCACGTGCACGGGTGGCGTCACCGTCATGGGCTTGGGAGCGGGTGCAGGCTCGACCGGCGGATTAGTCGTCACTACGGATGGGGTCGCGGTGGCATCGGCCGGAGCAGCTCCAGGGCCCGCGGTCGGATTCGTGCTGTCCGATGGCGCGGGAACTGCGTTCGGATCGGTCGCAGGCGGAGGCGTGACTACCGCGGGAGGCGGCTGCACGGGCGGCTGCCCCACAACGGTCTGTGGCGCCTGCTGCGGCTTGAGTATCAGGAAATAATACGCGCCACCCACTCCCACGGCGAGAACGAGAAAGAATAAGACCCAGGGCACCATCGAACCCTTCGGCGGGGCAGCGTGCGCCGGGGGGATTACTGTAATGTGCTGGGCCGGCCGGGTAATCGGTTGCTCGCTGATGGGCGACGGAGCTTGCGGCGGAGGCGCCGGGGCGCGGGGAGCAGGTCGTGTCGGCACCTGCGTTTGCCGTACGGGCGGGGGAGCTAGCGCGGGTTCCGTCTTCGCTTGCGCGATGGGGGGCACACGCGTCACGAGCGTCGCGCTGGGACCAACGGAGTCCCCCAGTTTTTTGTAGTTCTTCAGGTCTTCAGCCAGCTCGCGGCACGTCTGGTAGCGCTCGTCGGGGTCCTTGGCAAGAGCCTTCTGGATGACATAGCTTAGACCGGGATGAATCGTCCAATCGAGCTCGCGCGGCGGGATTGGATTCTCATTGATGATCCGGTAAATGATCGTAGTGAGGTTTTGCCCGCCGAACGGCTTTTCTTTGGTGATCAGCTCGTAAAGAATAATCCCCAGCGAAAAAAGGTCGGAGCGCCCGTCGATCTGCCGTCCGCGCACCTGCTCGGGCGACATGTAATTGGGCGTGCCCAGAATCTGCCCCGCCTGAGTCATGCCCATTGACATCATTTTGGCAATGCCAAAGTCGGTCACCTTCACCAGGCCCGAGCGCAGCACCATGATGTTCGCCGGCTTGACGTCGCGATGGATAATCTTGCAGCTGTGGGCGTGGTCAAGAGCAGTACAAACCTGCTCAATGATGGGAATAATGCGCTCGACGGGGATAGCCCCCTCCTCCTTGACCATGTCCTCGAGAGACTTCCCCTCCAGGAATTCCATGGCCAGGTAGAGGACGCCGCTGTCCTCGCCAAAGTCGTAGATAGTGACGATGTTGGGGTGGTTCAGGATGCCCGCCGCCTGAGCCTCGCGCTGAAACCGTGCCTTGAAGTCTTCAAACTCGGCCGGCGGCAGGCTTGAGGTCAGCATCGTCTTGATGGCCACGGTGCGGCCAATCACCGGATCGAAGCCCTCATACACCACGCCCATCGAGCCCCGGCCCAGTTCCGAGACGATCTGATATCGGCCCGCTTTGGTTATGGGGGGAGCCATTTCAGCCTCAATTCCATTCGCACTTGTCGAGCGACCTTGCGAACGTCAAGCGCCTGCTGCGCACACTCTCAACTTGGCGCCGCACCGCGGCATAAACATGATTCGAGCGAAGCCTATCGCAAGAATGGCGCCAAGTCAACCAAGCCGCTGTCGGGCCGGCAGATAGTGCCCTTTGCAGCCCTTTGGGCGCTTCGGAGTTACAATGTGCCGTTCCGAAAGGATCTGGGATCATGGTCCGCTATCGCACGCACCGGGTTCTCACGTGCTTGACCGCTCTTGCCGCGGCCGCACCGAGTCCCGCCACTGCCCGGCAAGCCAGCAAGCATTCCGTTGACGTGGTGGGGCGCTACACAAACATGCGTTACACCGAGGAGCACGCCTACGGGTACGCGGTCGAATTATGGCGGCACGAGAATGCGATGATTGGACTGTTCCTCGCTACCGAAGGACTGGATGTTGATATCCCGGCGGGACTCCTGGAAAAAGTGACCTACGACGAGAAGACCGGCGCGTTATCGTTTGAGGCGAGGCTTTCGATTGGCGTGGTCTACAGCAAGGAGTACAATGGCGCCCCCTCGCGCGATCTCTTTCGTTTCAGAGGGTCCCTGAAAAAGAATCAGCTTCGCGGCCAGCTCGAACGGCTGGACCTGTTGGAGCCCCACTCTGCCGCCAAAACGGAGCAAATCATCCTGCGCCGCAAGCAATCAGCCTCCGACATGACGGCGTTCAAGAGTTATGCCGACTGGAGGGACGCAAAAGGCGAAATCCTCAAATTCCGCGGCCCCAAATGGTAGGGGCAGACTCCGACTGGCGCTGCAGCAGAATGGAACTACCAGCGTCGAAAGTGTCGTCCGCCAAAGTGGTAATACCCTACGAAGAACGGACCTGGGTAGAATCCTCCCCAGGGATAGTATCCACCCCAGTAGGGCTGGCGAGAGGCAAGGCGCGGGACGGCAAAGTTCTTCGGGCGGCGCTCCAGCGCCCTTCCTCCGTCGTAGTCTTCAGGCGTCGCCGGCCGGAAGGCCACAAAACCCCGCGTCGTCGAAATGGTGACCACATTTTCCAACTCAAAAGTTAACGCGGTTTCCGGCGGAATCACGGTAGGCCGCCCGCGCGTCAAGAGTACACCCGCAAGGCCTGCCCCGGCTCCCGCCGCGCCTCCAATTGCGGCGCCTCTGCCTCCATCGGCTGCCGCCCCGATGATTGCGCCAACGCCGGCGGCGCTGCCCACCACCGCCGCTTCGTCGCCATGGGCCTTACCGCCAGAGGTCTGCATCCACTGCGTGCGGATGCCCACCTGCTGGCCGTCCACCAGCACCAGATGGGTGAGCTCGACGCCGAGCTGTGAAACGCCCTTGATGCGCCCCGCCTTCTGCGCCACGACCACGCGGCCCATTACCGTCTGGCCGCGCCGCGCCACAACCCACCCGTCCACGACCAGCGGCTGCTGCAGCTCCGCGCTGAATTTGTCACCAGGCCGGTTTTGATCGCTCGAGAGGTATTGTGAGGTTCTTACCGTGATCACGGTTCCGGCGGCGATATCGAGCCTGGCCGGGACGACGTCATAATTCGGATTATCGGCAGGCGCCTCCTGGAGTGCGGATTTGTCCCCCGATTCAGGTGTTGATTCCGGGGGTGAGCTTTGCGCGTTCTGGGCGGCCTGAATGGGCAAGTCGCCGAGACAAATCACGAGGGCGGCGACAGCAAGGCGATTCCATCCGGCGCTCGTATTGCAGTTTCCGAAGGGGTTTTGCATGGAGTCTCCTGTACTTTTTTGGCTATACTTTTAGCCATATGGAAACTGCAACTTTCCCCCCAATTGATCGGGATTCTTCTTGGGTTTATTTCCTTTGTTTTCTTCGGATCAGCGAGCCCCCAGCGCAAGGCTCGTCACCCCTTGAAACGCTGTCCGCCCGAATTCGGCCAGCAGTGGCCAATTTGAGCCACTGACCGAAGCCAAGCTTGTCGCCGAGCGCGGCGGGTGCAGATACCCGTTCCGGAATTCAACACGCCATGGCCGTTGACGGATAATCCGCCCCCGATGTATGGTTTCACCTTCACCTTTCCGAGTGAGGTCGCCCGATGGCCACGGCATCCACAACCGCGATTCGCGGAACGATCATCGAAGCGGAAATCAAGTCGAGCGTGGACGCGTCGCGCCCCTTGCCGCTGGTGTGCGGTCTCTACGCCATTGAGTCGGGCGAGGGCGTCTGGCTTTGCGCTTACTACGGCATGAACCGCAGCAATTTTGATTTTCTTGCCCAGAAGGGCGCGGCCATTGACGAAACCACGCTTGGCTTTGTCTTCCACGTCAAAGAGTTCGTCCCCAAAGCCGAATACACCCCAACGCGCTGGGAAGATTTCAAGAAACAGCGCATGTTGGCCTACGGCGGCCACGGGGGGTAAGGATGATCCGCTGCAGGGCGGCTCTATGATCGGCGCCGCAGCGTTTCCAACATCCCCTTTCGAATTTCCAGTCGCGTTCTTCCTCATTCCGCGAAGTCCCTTGCCAAATCCCGCCCGATAGAGTATTTATACATGGTCTGTATAAAATTGCATGGACCACCTTTACCGGCGCAATCAAATTCTCGAAATCCTCCGGAGCGAGGCGGTCCGAACTCAGGAGGCATTGCGTAAGAAGCTGGCGCGCCGCGGCATTGTGGTCACGCAGGCCACCGTTTCGCGCGATATCGAGGAGCTGGGCCTCGTGAAAAGGCGCTCGGGCTATCGATTGCCCGACGCGCCCCCGGACGCAAACGCTCCCGCGCCCCCCCAGCCCGCCGCGACGATTATTCTCAAGGAATTCGTGCGCGAGGTCCTGCAGGCTGCCGCACTGGTCGTCGTCAAGACCAGCCCAGGCAACGCGCACTCGGTGGGCGTAGCGCTCGATGCTGGAAGATGGGAAGAGGTCGTCGGCACGGTGGCGGGTGACGATACGGTATTCATCGCCACCCCCAGCCCGCGGCACGCCGCCTCCGTGCGGAAAAAAATTCTCGCCGAACTCGCGGCGTAAGGGCTGTAGGGCGGCCCGGTGAGCCGTCCGCAGGCCCGGCGAATCGCCGGACACAGACCCGCGCTGCAGCAGAAAGGGAAAAATGCTCCAATCCGGAAAGAGAACATCCGATCAGCCGGCTCGCATTCCTCAAAGCGCTCAAATTCGCAAAGCCGTGCTCGCCTATTCGGGCGGTCTCGATACCTCCATCATCATTCCGTGGTTGCGCGAGAATTACGGTTGTGAGGTCATCGCCATGGTGGGGGACGTCGGCCAGGGAGATGACTACGAAGCCGTGCGGGCGAAGGCACTGGCGACGGGCGCCTCACGGGTTTTCGTCCAGGACCTGCGCCGGGAGTTCATCACCGACTACGTTTGGAAGGCCCTGCAAGCGGGCGCGGTCTACGAAGGCAAATACCTGCTCGGCACGTCGTTGGCCCGGCCGGTGCTGGCCAAGGCCCAGGTGGAGGTCGCCATGCGCGTTGGGGCGGACGCGGTCGCGCACGGCTGCACTGGGAAGGGCAACGACCAAGTGCGCTTCGAGATGGCCTATAAGGCGCTCGCACCGCGCCTGAAGGTCATCGCGCCCTGGCGGGAGTGGTCGATCAAGTCGCGCGAAGATGCCATCGACTACGCACGCGCCCACAACGTCCCGATCCCGGTC
>JACQNR010000154.1 GCA_016202975.1 Acidobacteriota bacterium | reverse complement strand
TGGCGACGTTGACGCTGGACAAGGTTAAGGAGAGAATCGAGGCACGGCGGAAGGAATATCATGATAGTCGCCCTTACAGGGCTCTCGGGGAGAGGACGGCGAACGAATTCGCCCGTGGAATCGCGGCTCGCCGCGACCTGACGGGCCCTGAAGGAGCCGAGAATTCACTCTGAACGTGGTCCCAAAACACCAGACCGCTCAAACGGCGTACGGACTAACTTAGAAAGTGGTACAACGATTGGGGGCAGGTCGCCAGGACGCAGTCCCTGTTGAAATCGTTTATTATTCTCTACCATCAGAGAACGGCTTGTTCGAAAAAGTCTTGATTGCCAATCGCGGGGAAATCGCGGTGCGCGTGATGCGCTCCTGCCGGGAAATGGGCATCCGCACCGTAGCCGTTTATTCAGAGGTGGACCGCGCCGCCCTGCACGTCCGCTATGCCGACGAGGCTTATCCCGTTGGCCCCGCCCCTTCCAGGGAAAGTTACCTGCGGATCGACCGGATCATGGACGTCGCGCGCCGGAGCGGTGCCGAGGCCATCCACCCAGGCTACGGATTCCTCGCCGAAAATGCGGATTTTGCGCGCGCCGCCCGTGAATCAGGTGTCGTCTTTGTCGGACCACCTGTCGCCGCCATGGAGCTGATGGGCTCAAAAACCGCGTCGCGTCGCACCGTACTGGCTGCGGGCTTGCCGACCGTGCCGGGCACGGATCGCGACCTGCCAAGCATTGAGGATGTTCGGCGGGTCGCAGAAGCGATTGGTTTTCCCATCATGCTCAAGGCGACTGCAGGGGGAGGAGGAAAGGGGTTGCGCCTGGTGTGTGCGGCGGACGAACTTGAATCCGCGTACCGGACGGCGCGTTCCGAAGCCCAAAACGCGTTCAACGATCCCTCGGTGTACATCGAAAAATACATCGAGCGCCCCCGCCACGTGGAAATTCAGATCCTGGGCGATCAGCAAGGCAATATGATTTACCTCGGCGAACGCGAGTGCTCGCTGCAGCGCCGCCATCAGAAGGTGATGGAGGAGTGTCCGTCGCCCATCATGACCGACGACCTGCGCAGCCGAATGGGTGAAACAGCCGTCCGCATTGGAAAGCTCGCAGGATATACGAATGCCGGGACGGTGGAATTTCTCGTCGACGAGAAAAGGAATTTCTACTTCCTGGAGATGAACACGCGCCTGCAGGTCGAACACCCCATCACGGAAATGGTGCTCGGCATCGATCTGGTTAAAGAGCAGTTCCGCCTGGCGGCGGGCGAAAAGCTCTCACTGGAGCAGGAGGACGTCCGTATGCGAGGCGCGGCCATCGAGTGCCGCATCTACGCCGAGGATCCGGCGAACAATTTCTTCCCCTGCCCCGGAACGATTCGGCGCCTGCAGGCCCCTCGCGGACCGGGCGTACGCACCGATAGCGGCGTCTACGAAGGCTGGACCGTGCCCATCGAGTACGACTCGCTCCTTTCAAAACTCGTGGTCTGGGGGACTGACCGCGCCGAAGCCATCGCCCGTCTGCGGCGCGCCCTGGGCGAGTACGAAGTTTTCGGGATTCAAACCACCATCCCTTTCTTTCGAAGCATTGTCGACCACCCCGACTTCAACGCCGGGCGGATTGATACGGGATTTATCGACCGGGTGCTGGCGGAGGGAATTCTCGCGGACGGAGAGCCTTCATCCGAAGAAGTGCGCGTGGCATTGCTTGCCGCGGCGCTCGACGCCATCCAGGCGCCCTCGAACGGGACATCTCCTCCGAAGGATGCCGCGAAAAGCGGCTGGAAAGCCTCGGGGCGCGACGCCCTGCTCAATCGATGGCCGCATCAGCAGTAGGCGAACGGGTTTGGCAGAAACGCCATGAAGCTTACTCTCAGTCTCCAACACGGATCAAAAACGGCCGAGCACTCTCTTGAGCTCGAGTCTCATCAGAGAAACGCCGGAAGCCGGCGCATATTGGAGTACCTTCTCGACGGAGAGGTGATCCAGGCCGATTGCGTTCAAATTGCTCCGGGCGTGTATTCCGTCCTTCTCGGCGGCCGCTCCTACGAGGCGCAGGTTGTCCCCATCGGTCCTCACGCCCCCGGCGCCCCGAATCGACGAATGGTCACCGTTGGCTCGCGCCACTTCACCATCGACGTCCGCGATCCCCGGCGGCGGCGCGCGGCAGGCGCGCTCGGCAACCACACCGGACCGCAGGAGATTCTGGCGCCTATGCCCGGCAAGATCGTGAAAGTACTGGCGGAAAAAGGTCAGGAAGTCGTTCAGGGCGCCGGACTTCTGGTCATCGAGGCCATGAAGATGCAAAACGAATTGCGTGCTCCGCGCGCGGGCCGCGTGGCGGAAATCTACATCGCGGAAGGCGCTGGCGTGGAATCGGGCGCGCGTCTGATGCGCTTACTCTAGCGGATTCGGACTTCGGGCACGAGTTCTCAAACCTCGCGAAACAAACTACATTTATTTCAGGAGTTCGGGATTTCCGGATGCATCCTGAATCTTCTGAGCAAGGTAATTCACGACCTTGGCGCGGTTGCGAAGCTCATCGAGGTAGGCAGCCTTGAGGAGTTGTTCGCGTTCGCTCGAGAGCATCTGCCGAATCGAACTCTGCACCTGCGGGTCCGTCAACAATTTCTGGCCGGCTTCTTCCCGACCGATCAGCTTGAAAATGTAAAAGCCGTTGGGCGAACGCTGAATGCCCGAAAACAGGCCGGGCCGCAGCGAGGCAACGACATTCTTCAGGACCGGACTCGCCTCGACGGTCGCGGCGGGAATATACCCCATGTCGCCGCCACCAGGCGCGGTCCGCGGATCTTCGGAGTATTCCATCGCCACAGTCGCGAAATCCTCGCCGGACCGCAGACGGGCGTAAAGTGCGCTGATCTTCCGCTCCGCCGCCGCGGCCGTCTTGGCATCGTCGCTCTTGTTGTTCCGCACCTGAGGCTCGGCGAAAGGCGTTACGACAATCTGGGCAAGATGAAAATGGGTATCGGGCAAATTGAATTCGTTCTTGTTGCGCTCGTAGTAGGCGGCGATATCCTTGTCCGTGGGGTTAATCCGAGACGCGATTTCTTTGTTGAAGAGCTTATTGATCAGGAGGCTCTGGCGGATTTCTTCCCTTAGACCTCCTGCGTTCAGACCCTGCTCGGCCAGTTTCTTGTCAAATTCCTCCTGTGAATAGGGGCTCTGCAACTCTTTGATCTTGGTATCGATTTCGGCATCGGAGACCACGATGCGTGCCCGAGAGGCGTGCGCGACCAGAATCTGGTTATTGATGAGCTCGGCCAGAATGCTGAGCTTCAAATTCAGGGACTGCTCCTGGCTTGTCGAATTCGACCCAGCAGGAGCTCGAGTGCGGTAATGCCGTTCGACCTGGTCGCGATAAATGGGCTTCCCGTCCACCTCGGCCCAGACCTCGCGGTCTCCTGCAGGCCCACGGGTGCACGCAAGCGAAGCAGCCAACAGACACAGCACCTGGAAAAGGTACGCCCGCCGCAGCTGGTGATGGAGAATTTGATGAAAACACATTCTTCTATTTTAGCCCGGCCAGCGAGCTGCCGGAGAAGAGTTTATCGCAGGTTACAGAATGCTTCGTTCGTGATAAAATGTTTCATCCATTGGGTGTTGAATTCTGCTGTCAGAGGAAGTGTTATGGCACGAGCGTGCGATATTTGCGGAAAAGGACCGGTTTACGGTAACCGGGTCAGCCACGCACACAACGTCACCAAGCGGCGCTGGATCCCCAACCTGCACCGGGTTCACGCCATGGTCAAGGGAGTGCACAAGAGGCTGCGCGTGTGTACCGCCTGCCTACGCTCCGGCAAGATCCAGAAAGCGGCTTAGTGCCGTCCCTACTCATCTCGGCCAACCTGCAGGATCAGTACGGTAGACAGACACCTTGTTCCAGCCCTCCGGCGGCTAGCTCCAAAAAGTTGGAACGGCACGAGTTCCGCCGCTAAACCTCCGCAATCACATCGATTTCCACGGCGGCGTCCCGGGGAAGGCGTGCCACCTGGACGGTGGCGCGTGCCGGGGGCTGTTTGCCGAAGAACTCCGCGTAAACATCATTCATCGCCGCGAACTCACCAAGGTCGCGCAGATAAACCGTGGTTTTCGCCACCCGGGCGAGACTCGAACCCGCCGCCTCCACAATGGCGGAGAGATTCGTCAGCACCTGCCGCGTCTGGGCACGAATATCGCCCGCGACAATGTCACCGGTCACGGGATCGAGCGGGATCTGACCGGAAACGAACAGCAGATTTCCAACCCGGATGGCCTGCGAATACGGTCCAATCGCCGCCGGCGCATTGGCGGTCGATACAACTTCCTTTGCCATGGTTGGGCTCCCCGTTCTGCAGAAATCGTTGCGATATCGAGAACAACCGGAGTGCGCTTACTTCAGCGCTGCATCACTCTCTCGATTTCATACAACCCGTCGATTTTGCGAAGCTGTCCCATGATCGTCTCGAGATGATCGAGATCGATGATGTCGAGCGTCACTTCGATAATGGCGCCGTTGTCGCCAGTGCGGGTCTCGAGCGTCTGGATGTTCGACTGGCCACCGCTGATGACGGAAGTCACATCCGCGAGCAGACCCTGGCGGTCCGCCGTGTGGAGCGTGAGCTTGACAGGATAGAGGCCGCGCTTGGGGCCCGCCCACTCCACATCGATACGCCGGTCGGCGTCGTAAAGCAGGCTCTGTACGTTGGGGCAATCCCGAGAATGAACGGCAATTCCCTTCCCTCGCGTGATGTAGCCGATGATCTCTTCGCCGCGGATAGGATTGCAGCATTTGGCGAGATAGACCATCAGATCGTCGTGCCCGCTGACATGAATGGCGAGGTCTCCCGATGGCCCCGCGGGCCGCTTGGCCCCGGTTAAACGCTGCGATGGCTCGGTATCCCCCGGAACCGAGGGTGCCAGCTTCATCAAGATCTGGCGTGCGGCAAATCTGCCGTATCCCAAGGCGGCGTAAAGGTCCTCGGCCTGCGTGCACCCGTATTCGCTCGCCACACGGTGGTAATCCTCTTCCGAGATGCGCTTCAGAACGACATCGAATTTTCTTGCCTCTTTCTCGAGGAGTTTCTTGCCGATTTCAACCGCCTGCTTGCGCTGGGTCACGTTGATCCAGTGCTTGATCTTGTTCCGGGCTTTGGACGTCTTGACCAGCGCCAGCCAATCCCGGCTGGGCGAGTGGGTGGCTTGCGTGACGATCTCCACGATGTCACCATTCCGCAACTTGGACTTGAGGGGAACGATGCGGCCATTCACCTTGGCGCCGACGCAATGGTGGCCGACTTCCGTGTGAATCGCGTAAGCGAAATCCACCGGTGAGGCATCGCGCGGCAGGACGATCACCTTGCCTTTGGGCGTAAAGGTGTAAACCTCCTCCGGATAAAGGTCAATCTTCAGGGTGGAGAGGAACTCGTTCGAGTCGCGCATGTCCTGCTGCCACTCGACAAGATGACGCAGCCAGGCGAAGCGCTCGGCATCCTGCTGGGCGGGCGGCTCGCCGTCTTTGTAGGTCCAGTGCGCGGCAATGCCTTCTTCGGCGATCTGGTGCATTTCCTCGGTGCGAATCTGAACCTCAAAGGGCTGGCCTTGAGGGCCGATCACCGAGGTGTGAAGGGACTGGTAGAGGTTCGGCCTGGGTATGGCGATAAAATCCTTGATGCGTCCGGGCACCGGCCTCCATGTGTTGTGAATCACGCCCAGTGCCGAATAGCAGTTCTTGACGCTGTCGGTCACAATGCGCACGGCAAGAAGATCATAGACCTGCTCGATCGAGATGTGCTGCTTGCGGAGCTTTTGCCAGATGCTGTACAGCCGCTTGATGCGGCCATCGACGCGCGCCGGAATTCCATGCTCGCGCATCTTGTCGCTCACCAGACCGCGAACTTCGTGAAGGAATTCCTCGCTGACCTTGCGCCGGTTTTCGACCGCCGCCTTGATCTCCGCGTAAGCTTCGGGCTGCATGTACTGGAAGGCCAGGTCTTCGAGCTCGCCGCGAACTTTTCCCATCCCCAGCCGGTGCGCGATGGGCGCATAAATCTCGATGGTCTCGGCGGCGATGCGCTCACGCTTTTCCGACGCCAAGTGCTCGAGCGTCCGCATGTTGTGCAGCCGGTCGGCCAGTTTGACCAGGACGACGCGGATATCATCCACCATCGCCAAAATCATTTTTCGGAGGTTTTCGGCCTGCCGTTCTTCAGGGTTCAAGACTTCCAGGCGGCTGATCTTGGTGACCCCCTCCACAATGTGCGCGACTTCGGGTCCGAAGGCTTGGCGAACTCTCTCGATGGGGGTCGCGGTGTCTTCGACGACGTCGTGGAGCAACCCGCTCGCCAGGCAAATGCCGTCCAGTTTGAGGTCGGCCAGGATATTCGTTACCGCCATCAAATGAATAATGAAGGGCTCACCCGAAGCGCGTTTCTGGTTTTGATGTTTGGCGGCGGTGAATTCGTAGGCGCGGAGAACCAGATCCACGTCCCCGGCGGGACGATAGGCGCGAACCTTTTCCAGGAGTGGCTCGATGGTCTCCATGCCGGTATGATTCATTCTAGGCGACGTATTGAGCGATGTTCAAGCCGAGAAGGGGGAGGTAGAGCGCCACCCACGAGGGAGATGATCTCAGCGTGGCCCCGAAAGGCCTGGAGCGCGGCGTGATTACACTTCCGCCTTGCACTGGTGCCGGAGCAGCGATGTGATGCGGTACTAGCCAACCCGGAGGCGTTTCTGCAGTTCGTCCGCCAGAATCAGGGATGGTGGATCATTTACGTCCGGGGTCCCGCTCCTCTTTTTGGCGGCTATTGCGCAAAGTCTGAGAACACGAAGTCCTTGGCTTTCTTGGATGCATGGCAATTGAAACACTGCTTCATGTCCTTCAAAGATCCCTCCGATTGGTATCCTTGAAAGACTTCGAATCCCCAGCCGCCAGTATCCGCGTAGAGCTTCGAATTCTTCCTCATCACCGCAAGAAATTTCCTCGGGCCGCTCTCGATGGCGCCCGGCGAGCTCTTGAGGGCAAAGAGTTCGAACGCCAACATCGATCCGTCAGGGTAAACTCTGCCTTGTTGGAGCGACGGCCAGCCGATGTCGTTCACGTACACGTTGTGAAGCCCCTCAAATTGATTGAAGAGCTTGTGGTCCTTGCCAAAAATGACCATCGATTTAACGTGGGCCCACTTTCTGTATCCCACAGGATAGGAGATAACAGACTTTTTGGGGGCTTGACCAAAGAGGGTAACCGCTCCAGCCACCAGAACTAGGACAACCAAGAACGTGATTTTGTTGTTCGATGCCATATGAGGTACCTCCTCAGCACTAGTTTCTCCCGGCCTTGAAGATCCAAAGCAACCTTGGAGTGACGTTTTTCTAAGGCGATTCTATCCCAGTTGCCGGCTGATTGACAACGGATCCACGAAGATCGAAACACCGTTCCGGGTAGGCGATCCCACAGGGGGAAAACAGGAGGGTTCCACCGTCGCCTGAATCAATTTGTGATAACCTAGTGCCGCGCAATCAACAGCTCCCCACGTGTTTGGGGAGGAAGAGTAATCGATCAGGACGGCCATCGACCGTGGAAGGGAGGATCCGATGCATACGCGACGAACCGAGGTTGTTTGTCTGCTTTTAACTCTCGTTACGGGGATGCTGTCGTGTAAAAAGCCTTACCATCAGGAGACGGAGCGTTTCGTCTTTGTAGCATCAAACATAAACTTGCCTTACTGGAAGGAAGCGCAAGCAGGGTTCGAGGATGCGGGACGCGTGACAGGTGTGAAAGTGGAGTTTGTGGGGCCGGAGGCTTACTCGCCCGACCAGCAACTCGCAGCTTTCCGCCAGGCAGTTGCGGCCCACCCCTCCGGCATCGCGGTGGCCCCGGCGCAGGCGGACCTTTTCAGCAAAGACATCGACGCCGCCATCCAGGCTGGTATCCCTGTGGTTTGCGTTGACACCGACGCTCCAGAATCCAAGCGCATCTTGTTTATCGGAACCGATAACGTGAGCGCCGGCCGTGCGAGCGGCCAGAGGATGGCGGAAATTCTTCGGGGGCGCGGCCAGATCGTCCTCATTACGGTTCTTGGACAGCTCAACGTGGAGGAGCGCCTGCGCGGCGTAGAAGAGGTGTTCAAGCAATATCCCGAGACCAAAATCAGCAAGACGATCGACGACAAAGGTGATCCTCGCATCGCAAACGAGGGGATCTCGGCCATGCTGGATGCGAAGGCGAAACTTGACGGGATCCTGTGCCTGGAAGCATCCGGCGGCTCGGGCGCTGCCGAGGCGCTGCATCGCCTGGACATGGCCGGCAAGATTCCGATCGTCGCCATGGACAAGAGCCCCGACACCCTCGATTGGATCGAGCGGGGCTCTATCGCCGCGACGGTCGCCCAGAAAAGCTACACCATGGCGTTCTACTCCCTGCGCTTTCTGGACGACCTGCATCACAACATCGTGCACGAATTCAAGGATTGGAAGACGGCGCCCGTATCGCCTCTCCCCGCCAACGTTGACACGGGCACCGCGATCATTGACCAAAGCAACGTCAATACGTTCAAAGCCGCCGCCGCCGAACGCCGCAACCCACTCTGATCAATATCGGACCCAAGCAAAAAGCCCTGGCCATTAGGCCAGGGCTTTCTTCCTACTAAAGTATATCCAGTCACACGGCAAACATGGCGGAGTGCAGAGGGCTGTTCCGCTGGTTACTCCGTGGTCGTGGTGGTCGTGAACGGTGTGGCAGCAGGGGCCTTCTTCGCGTTCAAAGCCTTTTCCACCCACTCATCCGCCGTTTTCAGGTGGGCGGCTCGCTGGGCACCGTCCGGTTCGAATTCCGCCATCTGACGGTAAAGAAGGTTAATGTAGGCCATCGCCGCGTCGTCGTTGGGCTTGAGCTGAATGGCTTTTTCCAGCGCCTGGATACCTTCGGTAACCAAGGGCTTGTTCTGCTCCTCCAACTGGGCACGCTCCTCATCCGGAATGGGCGGAAGAATGTCCGGCCTGGCGGGGTTCTTTGGAAGCATAATATTGAGCTGCCTTCGGAGGTCCTGGGTACGAGGATAAGCGATGGCCCAGTCAATTACCCCGACCCAATAATAAGGCTCAGGGTCCTGAGGAGTAAGCTGGATGCGCCGCTGCTGATATTCCTTGGCCTTTTCGAAATCCTTCATATCAAAGTACAGCCGGCCAATGCGGGAGATGGCGTCCACATTAGTCGTGTCCTGCTTGAGGACCTCCTCAAACGCGGCAATCGCGTCCTTACCGATCTTTACGTTTTCTGGAGAATCTCCACCGGGAATGTATTGCTGCTGGTAGGCGGTGGCCAAATAAAGACGGGCATTCAATAGTTGCGGATCCAATTCCACTGCCACCTTAAAGTGTTCAACGGCTTGCTGGTATTGAGAGTTGCTGAACGCCCGGACACCCTTGTTCAGGTTGTCGCGCGCCTTGAGTTTGTTGCAGGCGTTCGCCGACGCCAACAACATCAGCACCCCGCACAGCGCCAGAAGCTTGTGGGGCTTCATGATCGATCCCTCCCTGCGTGTGCCTTTTCCCATCACTGGCCCAATTCCTTGGTAATCAGGCCTATCTTGTCGATCCCGGCGCCCTTGGCAATGTCGATCAGTTGCGCGACCTCGCCAAACCTCAGCGTGGAATCGCCTTTCACGAAAATGATGCGGTCGCTGCGGGTCTTGAAAATATCCACCAGGCGCGAGCCCAGGTTCCGCACGTCGGTGGGATCCTGGTTGATCTTGACCTGCTTCGCCGCATCCATGGACACGACGACCGTCCTGTTTTGAATATCTTCGGACGGCGGAGCTTCATTCTTATTGGGCTGTGGAACCAACGCGTCAAGCCCATTCGGCGTAAGCGGCGTGATCACCATGAAGATGATGATGAGCACGAGTAATACATCAATCAGTGGGGTGATATTGATATCCCCCATGACTCCCTTCTTGCTCCCGACAGCCATTGCCATAAAAGTACCCTCCTCGGGCCTGAAAGACTCCAGGCGCCGTTACGATCTTATTGAATGCCAGCATCCCCAGCCGGTGCCGAAGCGCCTTCGCGATCGAGTCTCTCGGTCAACAACCCCAAGGACTCAACCCCCGCGGCTCGGACGTTATCCACCACGGAGACCACGTCTCCGTATTTCGCCATGCGATCGCTCTTGATATAGACCGTTTTATCGAGTTTGGAGGAGATGCGGTCCTTCACCTCGGGCGTGATCTTGTCCAGAGTGATCAGGTCGGACTGCAGGTAAACCTTTCCGTCGCGCGAGACGGCGATGACGACGGCGTCTTCCTTGTCGGCATCGCTCATCGTCCTGGGGTTCTCGGCCTTGACCATATCCACGCTGAAGGTCTTCTGGAGCATGGGTGTGATC
>JACQNR010000153.1 GCA_016202975.1 Acidobacteriota bacterium | reverse complement strand
GTGACCCGCGTCGATCCCCAGGGGGTCGGAATGGATGTCGAAGAGAAGATTGCCAAGTTGCGATAGTCGCGATTGGGCCGAAACCCGGAAGAGAAATCGCGCGAGACGGCGAACTGTTCGGTGAAATCCCCCCGGACGAACGACAGCACGGCGCTTTGCTGATTGATGCCGAAATTCCCCACCGCCCCGCGCAGACGGGCTTCCGTGAGCTTCGGCTTAGTGGGGACGAAATTGATGACTCCACCCACGGCGTCCGATCCGTACATGGTCGAGCCGGAGCCGCGCAGGATTTCGATGCGCGACACGGCCTCCAGGGGGAGGGGAAGATCGAGATTGTGATGGCCTGTCTGCGCGTCGTTCATACGGAAGCCGTCGAGCAGGACAAGCGTCTGCCCGAATGTTCCGCCGCGGATCGAGACATCGACTTGGGTTCCATTGGCTCCGCGCTCGCGGAGGTCGACCGATGGTTCGAGGCGGAGAAAATCGGCGAGGGAGCCCGAGAGCAATTCCAGACTCTTGGCGTCGACCAGCGTCACGGGCCGGTCGGCGTCTTCGAGCGGGATAGGTTCGAAGAAGCCCGTCACAATCACTGTTTCGTGCCGGGAGGCAGGTTGCGGGCCTTGCCCCGCCAGAGGAACGAGGCCGAGGAAAAGCACGGTGAGGTGCCGGGCAACAATTTTGAAGTAGCGCAAGAACCGCTTTTGAGACAAAGCGAGTCTCCTCATGCACAGTTTCGCATGCTATGGGTTGCCGCAGGCCGCGGAACTGGGAAGTTCCGGTCAGGACGGAACAGTTATTTCTTCAGTACCACATTGCCCAGCCAGCCTCGATTTTCGCCCGAGTTGTCGAGGAGGCGGATGCTGACGCGAAAAGTTTGAGCCGGAAGCTTGACCGTCTTGTCAACCTTCACCACCTCGCGGGGATCGACTGCCTGCAAGTTTTCGTGCGCGATCTCCTCGCCCATCACGTTGTAGAAATTGGCTACAAGCGAGCCGGGAATGTATACGCCGAAAGTCCCGCGCAGCTTGACGTTGGGGCCATCGACCTTGGCCGAAAACGGCTCGCTGATGATGCCGACGGGAACCGTTCCGCGCACGGGGTTCGTCACCGCCGCCGGAGACCAGGAGATGGGGTAGGAGTACTCTTCCCCCGGCGCAAGGTCCGCGTAGGGGCTCATGCCCTCGGATTCAAAAAAGTAAGGAGTCTTCTTCGGATCGTCGGCGAGGACCTGATCAAAAGGTCCCCGTGAGATGATCCCCGGCCCGTCGTTCCAGGATTCGACCGAGGAGTTGTCGGGGTATTCCATGCCGGGGAAGAATTTGAAATTTTCCACGAAGCCGATATTCTTCTGGCCATTCACGACAGCATACCAACCCGCGCTCGAATCCGCTCCGATCTTCCCGACGCGGTAGAGATATTGAATCTTCAGCATCCGTCCGTCATCGACAACCTGGTAGCTGGGATGGCGCACGTCGCCAAACATGACGTAGTAGCCGCCCGGATGCTGACTCTTGGGATTGAGCGGGACGTACATGTAGAGTTCCGGATTGGGCTTCGATGGATCGTTCGCGTCTGCCGCATCGTTTTGAATCAAGTGCCAGACGCCCCATCGGACAGGGCGCTTCGAGATATTGCGCATGACTTGATCGACCTTGATGCGCGTCGTATTCGCGTAAACGTGGTAAGTGCGCACAAACTGCACGCCGGTGCGCGGGTCCTTGGGGCTGGTGACTTTGACCGCAACCTCTCCAGAATTGTTGCTGGTGATTTCCGATTCGAACTTGCTTCCGTCGAGAATGTAATAGGGTACGCTTTGCCACTGGTCATCATTCGACCAGCCTTCAGGGCCGGGCCAGACCTTGTCGCCGCCATAGTTCGCCCAGCCCGCCTGAAGATTATTCTGCTCGGCAGGGAGTACTTTGCCTGCCAGGTCCTTATTCACGAAGAAATAATCCTGATCGCCGAGCTGCATCTGGATGGCTCGGCCACCGATGTCGGGCGCGACATAAAGTGTGACGAGGCCGTTTGAAAGACGATAGGCGTTCCAACCTTTGTACATCGTTTTTTCCACCTTGGCGGGGAATGAGGCTGCGGGTGCGGCCATGGGGATCCTCTCCGAGCTGCAAAGTGAATTGAACACACTCAATATTGTTTGATCGGCAAATCCTATGACGATGAGGACAAGAGCAAATCTCAGAGTCAATTTCGTTTTGCGATTCATGGGCGTATCCTCCGGCGCTCGCGCTCAGTAACCTGTTGGGATGATCCAATAGGAAGCCTCTAACATACTGCCCGGTTCGATCATGATCAGGCCATTGAATTTCCCTTCGTGCGCGAGGTTGAAGGCGTTGGTCGGCCCGGTTTCGGGCTCGATGCAGATCAGTGTCTGGTCGAGCGGTGCGTAGACCACCGCGTAATCGTACTCCCGGCTGTAAACCACCTCGATCTTTTGCGTCCTGCCTTTCACCCAGATGCGCCCGAGGCCCTGGGCGTCGCGCTCGAAATCCGAAAAGGTGTTGTCGATAAACGTCTGGCCGATGGCAACGCCGTGCGTGACGCCGGGGAAGAACTTTTCCGTCGGCTCGGTTTCACCAGTGGGAATGAGGGCGCGCTGTGTCGGCCAATGTTTGCGCGCGCCAATCCCGAGCGTCCACTCTTCGCGCGGACCGTCGGGGCGAAAGTAGGGGTGATAACCGAAATGAGCGGGCATGCGCGATTCGCCGAGATTGGCGACTTTCGTCCGGCACTCGAGCTTCCCATCCCTTAGCCGGTAAGTGATTTCGTAGGTATGGGCAAACGGAAAGTTCGCCATCAAGTCGGGGTATTTGTAGAACTCCAGGCGCGCGACGAGGTACGCGCCCCCGGTTTTCGATGCGCCGGTCTTGATGACCTGCCATCGCGGTTCGTACACGAGCAGGCCGTGGAGGATGTAGTTCTTCGGTGGAACACGCAGGATGTTTCCGAGCGAGTCGTTCAGCAAGTATTTCTTCCCGTCGACGAAGAAGTAATCCTGATCGATGCGATTAGCCCAAGGGGCGAGGAAGGGATTGCCCCAGCCGAACCAGTGGGTCGCGACGTAGGACTTCAGCGACTCGGGGGGGATAAAGACATCCTTGCCATTAACCTTGAACTCGTAGGCAAGAATGCCGAGACCCGGGACGATGGAGAGCTCCATTTCTCGCGCCACGTCGCGCAGATGATAGGTCGCAAATCCTTCCGTGGTCCGCTTCTCTACGGTGTAACCGGAATGGAATTTGGGTGAAGTTTTCTGAGCCATGGTGGGCCCTCCGGGGGTCAGCGCAATGGTAAAGAGGCTGACGACGAACAGACTGCGCAACGACGTGCCGGAATGCCGTAGCCCGCCTCGGGGAACAGGACTGCCCATTGAATGGTCACAGATCTTCGTCGGTGTAATCACACGCCCCTCGGTTGCCACCCCTAACCGCCCAGCGATGCGAGCTGGTGCGAGAGATCGCGCACGGCCGGATAAAGGTTGCGATAGACCTCGTACTGGCGGTCGTAAAGTTTCACATTATCTGGCTGGGGTGGGATGCGTTCCTGCACCACGATGGCTTGCTTTGCCGACTCCTCGACTGAGGAGTAGTTTTTTGCCGCCACACCTGCCAGGAGCGCAGCGCCCAGCGCCGAGCCCTCCGAGGTGCGCAGCGTGACAACTTCCTTCCCGTAAATGTCAGCCTGGATCTGGCGCCAGAAGGGGCTGCGCGATCCGCCTCCTGAGGCGCGGATCTGCTCGATTGGAATTCCAAGTTCCTTGAAGATCTCATAGGAATCCCGCAAGCTGTATGCCACGCCTTCAAGAATGGAGCGGATCATGTGGCCACGCTTGTGCGCGGCGGTCATTCCAAACCACATGCCGCGCGCTTGCGCGTCGAGGTGGGGCGTGCGCTCGCCCATTAGGTAGGGCAGCCAGACGACGCCCTCGCTTCCGGCTGGAACTTTTTCCGCTTGCTGGATGAGCAGGTCGTAGGGATCGACACCCTTCTGGCGCGCCTGCCACGCTTCCGACTCACCGAAATTGTCGCGGAACCAGCGCAGCGACAAGCCCGCGCCCTGCGTCACTCCCATCACGTGCCACTTGCCGGGGACGGCATGGCAAAAGGTGTGGATGCGCCCCTTGGGGTCGAGCTTGGGAGCATCGGTGTAGGCAAAGACGACGCCGCTGGTTCCAAGCGTCGCGGAGGTGAGCCCGGGCGAAACGATTCCGTTGCCGACGGCGCTCGATGCCTGATCGCCGCCACCGCCCACGACGGGCGTCCCCGCCTTAAGGCCCGTGGCCTGTGCGATTTCGTTCGAAATCTTCCCCGTGATTTCCGGCGATTCGTACACGCGCGGCAGGATGTTGGAGTCAATTCCGAGAGCACTCAGCATTTCCTTCGACCAGCGGCGGTTGGTCACGTCGAGCAGAAGAGTGCCCGAGGCGTCGGAAACTTCCGTGGCGAATTCACCCGTCAGGCGGAGGCGTACGTAATCCTTGGGAAGCAGGAAGTGCGCGACTCGGTCAAAAATTTGCGGCTCGTTATCGCGCACCCAGAGCATCTTGGGCGAGCTGAAACCGGTGAGGGCTGGATTCGAAACCAGTTGGATGAGTCGGTCGGTGCCAACTTTGCTTGTGATCCAGTCGCACTGCGCCTGGCTGCGCTGGTCGCACCATAGGAGCGAGGGCCGCAGCACCGCGTGAGCCTT
>JACQNR010000173.1 GCA_016202975.1 Acidobacteriota bacterium | reverse complement strand
CCGTTCGATCGACCGCATCACGGTCGGCAAAGGGCAGCCCGGCCCCATCACCAAAAAGCTACTGGAGCGATTCCTTTCTATCGTCGAAGGCCGCGCCGAAGATAAGTACGGCTGGCTCACGCAGTGCAACCAGCCCGTCGCCGCGACTCGTTAGAATTCTGAATCTCGCCGACATGGCCAAGAACGCCATGTCTGCGCCAGCCCCGATGGCTGTGCCTCCCTCGGAGGTGATGTGAAAAAGCGAACGAAGGGTCAGCACTTTGTCCCGTCATCGTATCTTCGTGGCTTCGCGACAGGTGCAGGCAAAGGTGCCTCGATCTGCATCTACGAACGGAACCGGCTAGTTCCTTTTCGCCAGAGACCGCAAAAGGCGGCCGTACAAACGAACTACTACAGCTTCAAACGACAGGACGGAACTCTTGATGACTCAGCCGAATCATTCCTGGCGCGCGTTGAGAGTGAAGCAGTTCCTGTCATCAGGACATTAGCCTCCAACAACATACAGCTGAATTGGGACGACAGAGGACGGGTCGCCTTTTTTGTCGCGCTTCAGGAGTTACGTGTCCCGTGGACGCGCCAGAATTTCGAAGAAGTATATGCGCATCTGGCGGATCACCTTATGAAGTTTACCGCCAGGGTGCCTGGGCTCCTCGAAAATGAACTGGAAGAACTTAAGGAAAAGGGCGAGGATTTTGATCCAGCCGACGCAGCATCGATAAGGGAATTCATGGAACGTGGTGAATACACGGTGCATGCCGACCCGAAAGTGAGCCTGCTTACAATGCTCCAGATGGCCCCCATGCTTCATAGGTTCTACATCGAGATGAAATGGACAATTCTTCGCACATCCCACGAGGCACCGTTCGTTACATCCGATAATCCGGTCGTCATGTTCGATCCGGCATATAAAGGCGGTTTTTGGGGGGTCGGCCTTGTCAATCCCACAATTGAAATTAGGTTCCCCCTAACAAAGACTGCCATGCTGGTCATTACCCATGACCACGCGCGCTTTGAAGAGTGGCACCGATTAATGGAGGCCAACAATCCAGTCGAAGCGAAAACGTTACGGCAGACTCTTCCGGTAATTGATGTCTTCGATGTACAGCCCCGCGCCGTTGAAGCGCTCAATGCCCTTACGATAGTTTGCGCAGATCGTTTCGTGTATGCGCCTAAGAAGGATCCGAAAATCCCCGAACTTCTGAAGGGAGAATCAAGGGCGTCCAAGGTTCATGTTGGCTCACTCCGAGCTACCTAGCAGGTAGCGCGCCGGCTGGCGCAGACCCCTGGTTTGTGGGGTCTGCGATCTCCCGCAGGGACGGTGTTGTGTTGGCAGTCGGGAGGGCGCATACTTTCCCGCCCCATGCCGTTCTACAAGCGCAGAGTCTCGCAATTCAGAGACTCTGCGGCACTGATTCATGATGACGAACCGCAGAGTCCGACAAAACCGGACTCTGGGCTACCCTGCCGCGCAAACTTGATTTGCTTCCGGCGTTCCATCACACTAGATTCCGCAAATTTCACAGTTGAGGTGAATGCATGAGCAAAGAAGTTGTTGCCGCTATCTTGACCCACGCCTATCTGAGTAAGACCACGGCGGTCAGAATCGGGACGCAGCCCGGCGAAATGGTCTCCGGTGAGGCAATGGACCAGGTCGGAGATCTCTATGCAAACTTCCTTGGGAGAATGGACCTTTATAACGACTGGTCGACTCAATACGTTCCGAAGAAGAAATGACTTCATCGCGCGGGTGGCACGTACATCGCGCAGTTTGCGATGTGTGCGCGGGTGGCGCAGATATGGCGTCTTTTGCCATGTCTGCGATTGTAGGACTTGAACTCGCAGACATCAAACTGCGATGTCTGCGCCACCAGCGGTCTTAGGCAGGTCAGCCTAAACACAAGTTAAGCGCCGGAGCGGGTAGCCCGTCTGCAGAAAGGATTGCATGAACTACTCAGCCGCCGTGAGCGAGACCTGGCGTCACTACGAACTGGGCAACGCCACACATGATTATGTGCCTCTAGTGCAGTATGCGACGCTTGCCGCGTCCAGCCACAATACGCAGCCATGGAAATTCAAGCTTGAGCCCGGTAGGATCGTGATTCTCCCGGACCTCTCGCGACGCTGCCCTGCAGTCGACCCGGATGATCATCACTTGTACGCAAGCCTGGGTTGTGCCGCCGAGAACTTGCTATTGGCCGCAGAAGCCGCCGGGTTGAAAGGCCACCATTCCTACCTAGCGTCCGGATCGAGCGTGCAAGTAAACTTCGAAGAGACCACCCCCTCCCGATCAGCGCTGTTCGAAGCCATTCCGAGGCGACAGTGCAGCCGGGCCGAATATGACGGAACCGCGCTCTCCAATGAGCAGCTCCGCCGTCTGGAAGAGGCCGGGCGGGGGGACGGAGTCTCGCTCCTGCTTCTGACGGCCAAGAAACAGAAAGAGCAGGTTGCCGAGTACGTTGCGCAGAGCAACACGGCCCAGTTTGGCGATTCTGCGTGGGCTCAAGAGCTGAAAACCTGGATTCGCTTCAACGCCCGGGACGCAGTGCACACCGGTGACGGCCTCTATGGCCCGGTGATGGGCAGCCCTGACGTGCCCCGATGGCTCGGAAGGCTATTCATGCGCCTGGCGTTTTCCGCGAAGCGGCAAAACCGGAAGGACATCGCACACATTCGCAGTTCGGCCGCCATAGCGGTGTTCATCTCCGAGGCCGACGACAAACCACATTGGATCGAGGCGGGCCGATGCTACGAACGCCTTGCCCTCCAGGCCGCCGCGTTGGATTTGCGCACCGCCTTCATCAACCAGCCGGTTGAAGTGCCCACTCTCCGTCCGCAGTTCGGTGGTTTTCTCGGCATAGGCAATCGGCGGCCGGACCTGGTTGTCCGGATCGGTCAGGGACCCGAGATGCCGCGATCACTGCGTCGGCCGGTGGAGCAAGTCCTCGTTTGAGCGGGGAGCAAGCAGCGCGGACCTGATTTGCAGGTCCGCGGTTCGTCGGCGGGACGATCGTGCCCGTAGCGCATGGCCCTCCGTCCGGCCCTGCGGCGTTTCCATCGGGCGAGCGCTGGTAGGGGCGGGTCTAAGACCCGCCCCTACGTCAGGGAATTCATGAGGCCGCAAGAGGCCCGAAAAAATGGCGCAAGGCTGAACTGCGAGCCTTGCGCTACAAAGCTACAAGGCCCCTCGCGCGCGGGATGTGTCAACGGTCGGGCACGCTCAAGGTATTTCCTGACGTGGGATTTCCGGGTCACGAACCCACGGTCATTTCAAACGCGAATTGACCATGGTTGGTGTCTTTTTGGTATAGACTTACCTCATGAAGAAAAGTCGGCGCCACTTCAATATCGTTCTCCGGCCTGAGCCCGAGGGGGGATTTACGGCGTTGGTGCCCGCGCTGCCCGGGTGCGTCACTTACGGCCGGACGCTCGCCGAAGCCAAACGAATGGCGGGGGACGCCATCGCCGGTTATATCCAGAGCCTCCGGAAACACGGCGAACCGATACCCACCGACGACGAAACCCTGCTGACCTCCCTCGAGCTCGAGTATGCCGAGACTGCCCAGCGTTAAGCCGCGCGCCGTGATTCCCCGGCACAATCGCAATATGCCCAAAGGAACCTTGCTCGCCCTGTTGCGCGAAGCTGGTTTTACCCGCGAACAATTGATCGATTTCCTCGAGGGGTAATAAATGGCGGCGCGGACCTGGTCTGTAGCTCCACGGTTCTTCGGCGAGAAGGATGACCCCTTAGCGCAGCAGAAAAACAAACCGCAGAGGCCGCAAAGGCCCGACTCCGGGCTACATTGCTAACCGTGGCCTTTGCTTGCCAGCCCCGAGGGGGCGAGCCAACTCAGCCCATGCCAACAGCCTGGGTATATGACACACCCTCTCCCCCTACCCCCTCCCCCGCCCGCACGGGGGAGGGGGATGAAAGGGGGGGGGCCTTTTTCCCCAGGGCTGCGCCCTGGGCTACATTCTTCCGGCCCTGCGGGCCTTGCAGTGTGTAGCGTAGAGTCTCGCGTTTCAGAGACTCTGCGGCACTTTCCTCAACGACGAACCGCAGAGTCCGAAGAAATCGGACTCTGCGCTACGATGCTCAGATTTGACTATTTGCGCTCGCCGTGGAGGAACTTGAGGGCGTCCTCGAGGCAATCCTTTTCGGGTTTGGACCATCGCAATTTGCCCCGGTGTCGCGTTTCGTGAATCTTCTCGCCGCTGCGCGAATCCCAGACGGTCAGCACGGCATCCGTAAAGTTGACACTGCCTTCCATTTCCTGCTGAGTCGTCTTCTTGACTTCCACGGTGCCCTGGAAAGTCCCGGAGGCCTGGTCGGGCTCAGAACTCTGACTCCCTCTTCGCCTGCTCCCTGGCCTCGAGGAGTCTGATTTCTCCACTGTCCCCGAGTAAGCTCCCGTCGTCCGAACGGTTTCGGTTTCAGTGCGCGGCACGTAATAGATGTAGGGCGTCGAGCCCTGCGCCTGCGTCCAGATGAAAACGTAATTGGCGTTGGCTTTGTGCCGTGTAAACCAGAAGCGCGGCTTGGCTTTATTCCCCAAACCCCTCTTCTTGTACTCCTCGATCCATTTGCGCTGATTATCGGAAAGGGCCCAATCTTCTGTCTGCCCCGTTTCGGAATTGATGTACGTAATAAAGATTCCCGCGCATCCGGGGCAGTTGGCCTCGCCGGCCTTACGCTCTTCAACGACCTCTTTGGGCAGAAGCTCCTCATGGGGCGCTTCGCCCGGCTTGAGCATGCCGCCGGCGGCGGGTTCTTTTTCGGCGCTGCGTTCAATCGAGATGACGCCGTTTTCGTGCTTTCTCTTGCAGTCGCTGCCGGTGTAGGTGCCGACTCCTCCCGTCCCCTGCAAGGTCAGGCTGCCCGTAAACGAACCCGGACAGTCATCCATCAATTGAATAAACGTGAAGTGAAAGACGCGGCCATCCACTTTACCCGTGATCGCGCCCTTGGTATCGAGGGTCGTCAAGTACTTTCCGGAGATGCTCCCGCCGCTTTCGGTGGCGATGTAGAGGAAAGCGCTTCCCGAGGACACCGAGTCGGCAAGAGTGGCCTTCCAGGTGCCATCAAGTGCTGCTGATGCGGGACCCTGCCCTGCTGCGCCGACCGACGCCATGCCGATCAGCCACACTACCGCCAAAAACCTGTTCATGAATGCCTCTCTTTTAAGCCCTGTGCACTCCCCGCCAGTATACTCGCCTGCGCGATGGCTGAATCAAAAATCGCGGCCGGCGCGGAGCAACGCTCTGCGGTTTCGACATGAGGTGGAAACCGCTCACGCGCAGAGCTTCGCTCTGTGCCAGCCCCCATTCAGAATTCATCAATCCGAATCCTGACTCCTGAATCCTGCATCCCGAATCCTTCCTTTGACACTTGCGCGCGGGCTGTGTTAGCTTTTGCACATTGTCAGGGAAGTGCTCTAGCGAGGGTGCGAGATGAACATTGACGAGCTTCTCCGTACGGCGTGTGAGGGCAAGGCTTCGGACTTGCATCTGAAGGTTGGAAACTACCCCTACATTCGTGTGGATGGGGACCTGCAGCCGATGTCGCAGTACGCGCGTGTCTCGAGCGAAGACATGCTGAACATGGCGTTCAGCATCATGACCAACCGCCAGAAGCAGAAATTCAAGGAATCGACCGAGCTCGACATGGCGTACGGCGTGGCGGGGCTGGGGCGCTTCCGCGTCAACGTCTTCCAGCAGCGCGGCAACGTCGGCATGGTGCTGCGCGTCATCCCCACCAAGATTCGGACGCTCGAAGAACTCTATCTTCCCAAAGTCATCGACAAGATCTGCGAGGAAGCCCGGGGCATGGTGCTGGTG
>JACQNR010000152.1 GCA_016202975.1 Acidobacteriota bacterium | reverse complement strand
TCCTTGGCCCGGGCAAGCCGCTGCGCGCGCAGGTCGAGCGCGACGAACTGCACCCCATGATCCTCTGGGGGCCGCCGGGCTCGGGCAAGACCACTCTCGCCACCATCGTCGCGCGACGGACGCGCAGCGACTTCGTCAAGTTCAGCGCGGTGCTTTCCGGCATCAAAGAAATCAAGGAAGTGATGGCGACGGCAGAAAAGACCCGCCAGTATGGCCGGCGGACGATTCTTTTCATTGACGAGATTCATCGCTTCAACAAGGCGCAGCAGGACGCTTTCCTGCCTTACGTCGAGCGCGGCGACATCGTCCTGATCGGCGCTACCACGGAGAACCCGTCCTTTGAAGTCATCTCCGCGCTGCTTTCGCGCGCCAAAGTTTACATGCTCTCGGCGCTCTCGACTGACGAGGTGGTGACACTGCTCGAACGCGCTCTGAAAGACGAAAGCCGCGGCCTCGGTAGCCAGAAAGTTTTGATTGTCCCCGAACTGCTGCGGCAAATAGCCGTTTTCGCCAATGGCGACGCGCGCGCGGCCTTCAACACGCTGGAGACAGCCGTAACCACCGCCTCGCGCGATGAGCAGGGCCGGGCGGTTGTCACCGAGCAGATCATCGAAGATGCCATTCAGCGCAAAACGCTCCTCTACGATAAGGCGGGCGAAGAGCACTACAACCTGATCTCGGCGCTGCACAAGTCGGTGCGCAACTCCGACCCCGACGCGGCGCTCTACTGGCTGGGCCGGATGCTCGAGGCGGGTGAGGACCCGCTCTATATCGCGCGGCGGATGATTCGCCTGGCGGCGGAAGATGTCGGCCTGGCCGACCCGAACGCGCTCAATGTGACGATCAACGCCATGCAGGCGGCGCATTTTCTGGGCATGCCGGAATGCGACCTGGCGCTGGCCGAAGCCGTCGTATATCTTTCGCTCGCGCCCAAATCGAATGCGCTCTACACTGGCTACGGCGAAGTCAAGAGCGACGCGCAGAAAACCGTCGCCGAGCCCGTCCCCTTCCATCTTCGCAATCCCGTCACCGGCCTCATGGCGAACGTCGGCTACGGCCAGGGCTATCAGTACGCCCACAACTCAGACGACAAGCTCACCGACATGCAGTGCCTGCCGGACAATTTGAAGGATCGCAAATACTACCTGCCCACGGATGAAGGGTTTGAGAAACGGCTGAAGGAAAAGCTAGCGGCGATCGGTGAGTGGAGGCGAAAGCGCTTTAAAGGGCAGTAGGCCTGCCTTGGCGTGAAGGCTAGATCCCTTCCGCTACGTACCGCTTGGCGTACTCTTTCAGAATGCAGTGGTCCTGGACCACGGTGAGGCCGGCGGCGCGGGCGCGCGCGGCGGCGTCTTCGTGGATAACCCCCTCCTGCATCCAGATCACTTTCGCGCCCCTACGGATGGCGGCTTCCACGATCTCCGGGACAAATTCCGGACGGCGGAAGATGACGACGACTTCGACGTTTTCTGGGACGGCGCCGAGGGAGGGATAGGCTTTCTCGCCGAGCACTTCGCTTTCCCGCGGGTTGACGGGAATGACGCGGTAGCCGTGCGCCTGCATGTATTCGGAGACGCCGTGGCTGGCGCGCGTGGGCTTGGAGGAGAGGCCGACGACGGCAAGCGTTTTGTATTGTTCGAGAATCTGCGCAATGAAGTCTGGCATTACCTTGCCTTAGATGATTTCTCCGGGCGTTTCCAAATCTTCAGCCGCTCGACTTCCGCCGGAGTGAGGTGCCGGAAACTGCCCGGGGCGATCCCCTCATCCGTCAGGAAGGCGATTCGAACCCGCTTCAATTTCACCACCGGCTGCCCGATGCGTTCAAACATTCGCCGCACCTGGTGGTTGCGCCCTTCCGTCAACGTGATTTCATACCAGGGTTTTTCCCGCTGGACGACCTGCCGAATCTCCGCAGGCGCGGTGCGCTCGCCGTCGAGGACGATTCCGCTCTTCAGCTTCTTCAGGTCCTCGGGCTGGGGCTGGCCCTCCAGTTTCACGTGGTAGGTGCGAGGAATTGCCGCGGTGCGCGACATCAGATGGTTGGCGAGTTCGCCGTCATTCGTCAGAATCATGATGCCCGAGGAGTTGTAATCGAGACGCCCCACGGGATAGATGCGCTCCCGAATACCTTTCACCAGTCTCATGACGGTGGGGCGGCCTTCCGGGTCGCTGACCGTCGAGAGATATCCGATGGGTTTGTGAAGAAGAATGTAGTGATGTCGCGCCGGACGGCCAAGCAGCTTGCCACCGACCTTAACGTGGTCGCGCGCCGGATCGGCTTTGGAACCGAGTTCCGTCACCACCTGGCCGTTTACCGTCACGCGACCTTCCAGAATCAGTGTCTCGGCCTTGCGGCGCGAAGTGATTCCGGCATCGGCAATGATTTTCTGAAGGCGGACGAGCATGGGTGGACCTGGAATCAGTTCGTCGAAATCAGGAAGCGGCTTCGCTCCCATCGTTCGCGGTGGCGCCCTCGCTTGCGGGCTTGGCTTCGTTGGCTGGCTCCGGGGAGGGAGCAGGCTCCGACTCTCCGGGGCTCGCCACGGGCGGAGTGGCTTCCTCGCCCAGAAGGAGCTCCGAGCCCAGGGCCTGACGCGCTAGCTCCTCAAATTCCTTCAAGCTCGGAAGCTCGGTCACATCCTTGAGGCCGAAGTGGACCAGAAAGTCGCGCGATGTCCGGTAAAGTATCGGGCGGCCGACCACGTTTTTGCGGCCCGACGTCACCACCAGCTTTTTCTCGAGCAGGGTGTGAATCACGCCACCACAATCGACGCCGCGGATGGCGTCAATCTCCGGCAGCGTGACCGGCTGGCGATAGGCGATCACCGCAAGCGTCTCGAGCGCAGGCTTCGACAGACGTACCAGCGGCTTCAAGCTCTTGACGAACTTGCGCAGCACGTCGTGGTGCTCGGGCTTGCTCGCAAATTTGTAGCCGCCCGCCACCTGGCGAATCTGTATGCCGTGCAGCGGCAGTTCGTATTCGGCTATCAACTCTTGGAGTATTCCCTTGACCCGGTCGCGCTCCGCGATCTCGACGGATTTCACGATGGCGTCTAGGCCCACGGGCTCGGGAGCCACGTAAATAATGGCTTCAATCAATGCTTTCAAGGTCTCGTCAGTCAGCATGAAGTATGGTGCTCGCTCTTGGCCACGGTCCCCGATCTCGCTCTCAATTCTTGGGGTGCGCTCCGGAATCCTTAATGGCCTTCACCGGGCGACTCGCCTAAACTCTCTGCCAAACCCGCTTGCAACATCTCGAAACTCGCACCGGACATCATATCCTCAAACCGTCTGTGCCGGTGGACCATGATGGAGGAGAACAAATCCTTTTGGCGAAGCAGAATCGCGTGCAGGCGGACCATTTCCAGCAGGGCAAGAAAGAGTGTGATGAGGGCCTGCTTCGATTCGTACCCGGCCATGAGCTGGTCGAGCGACACGGGCCGCGAGCTGGCCCTCAAGATTCCCTTTGCGTGCTCGATCATCTGCGTGACGGTCACTTCCTCGCGGCTGATTTCCAACTGCGGGCGCTTCTTAGCGCGCTCCAGGATCTCGCGGAACACCGAGATTAAGTCAAAGACGGAGATGGCAAGCCCAGGTTCGTCCTCTGCCTCGACAAACTCGGTAATGCCGGGCTGCGACCATGTGGCGTCCTCGATGAGGCGCTTCGACTGCAGCATCTGCGCGGCGTTCTTGAACTGCTCGTGTTCGAGCAGCCGGTGCACGAGCTCCGTGCGCGGATCTTCCAG
>JACQNR010000033.1 GCA_016202975.1 Acidobacteriota bacterium | reverse complement strand
GTCGAGCCAGATCACGCCGTGAGCAAGCAGCGCGTCGGCGGCGCCCGGCCCTTCCTTGGGAGAAAGTCCCAGAAACGCCCAGGCTGAAGTTCCGCGTCGTGCCAGCCCCCGCGTGTAGTGTGCGGAGAACGAGTACTCGCGGTCGGTGTGGTGGCCGACGCGCTCGAATTTCCAGCCGGGGTGTTCTTTCCCCAGCATCGCGAGTAACTGATGCTGAAATGTCGTGCGGGCCTTGGCGGGGGCAGGCCGAGCCCCGGCTTTCATTTCACGAATTTCAATCGTGGCCGCGCTTTTCCCCGCGGCCCTTCGCACGAACAGGCCCAGCCGGCCGCGGTCGCGATAAGCGACCTCTTCAACGCGTCTCGCAATCGAGCGGGCGGAGTTCCAGACTTCCAAGAGAACCTTGTCATACTCGATGGTGAGCCGCCACGACGCGGCGGTGAGATCGAAGATTTCGGCGTCGTCTTCCGCGAGGACGGGATGCAGTTGAGCTTTTATGAAGCTCTCGATCTCGTTTTGAAGCTTCTGGAGTTCGGCGTAATCGGCGGCGCGGGGCATGATGACGCCGCCATTATAACTGGGCTGGAAGCCGCGTTTCGGAATTCCTTGGGTGATTTGGCGCTACGAACAAGCGGCGGCGCACAGTCCCTGATTTTCTGTCGGGACGGAAATGTTCATCAGCCAAGATGCGAGCAGCCAGATGCTTCCATCGGGCGCAAGGTGGATGTAGAACCTACGAGAACCGCTTTCGACATCATAAAACCCTTTGCGATGGGGATCCGGCTCGGCTGGTGCTCCAGAGGCAAGGATGAAGCGGAGCTCCTCAACCGTTTCGGGCGGATAATTCCGAAAATTATGGATTGGTTTTTCGCCGCTGATTCTGAGGTTCATGTTGCCTCCTATCTCTCGCATCACCTGTCTGACAACTTATACGGAAACCATCCCGTTGGAGTTCCACCCAATTCCACGATTGGCGCGGAATACGTTGCTCGACGACCCGGTGCCTCAATTTTCGCTTCCTGGGACGGCCACCCGGAAACTCATGTATGTCCCTTTAGACGAATCAGGTGGAGGAAAGGTTTCCCCCGTACGTGGAAAAGCGAAATTTAACATGGAAATACATACTGTGAAGCGCCGGACTCGTGGGGCAGAATGTTCGAATGCGCTTTCACCCCGGTAATTTCTACTCATGGAGCGGATTGCAGACTGGGTGTTTTGCGGGTAACCTGAAACACGTCGGATGCTGTCAAAAAGGGGGGAACTCGATGTTACACGCCATCAAATCCTGCTCTATCGCTATGAGCCTGGCTCTGCTTTTTCCCTTGGGGTGCGCGGCTGCCGACCGTCCTCTCGCGGAGACGACTGGCAAGCCGAGGAGGTCCATTTCCACCGAGGACTTCGAAGACAAAGTGCGTGGCGGGTGGGCGGGGCAGATGATTGGCGTGACCTACGGCGCGCCGACAGAATTCCGCTGGCAGCAGAGAATCGTGGACATCGACCGCCAGTGGAAACCGGAGGAGATCAAGGGCGCGCTCGACCAGGACGACCTTTACGTGGAGATGACGTTTGCCGGAGTGATGGACCAGGTCGGGCTCGGCGCGACCACCGAACAATACGGCGAGGCATTCCGCGATTCCAAGTATGGCCTTGCGCACGCCAACTTCGCGTCTCGGCGCCTCTTGCGGCATGGCATCAAGGCGCCGATGTCGGGCAATCCCGCCTACAACATGCACGCCAATGACATCGATTTCCAAATCGAGTCGGACTTTATCGGCCTGATGTGTCCTGGAATGCCGCAGGCCGGGTCGCGCTTTGCCGACCGCGTCGGCCATGTCATGAATTACGGTGACGGGGTTTACGGGGGCGTGTTCTTTTCCGCGATGTACTCGACGGCATTCTTCGAAAAAGACCCGCGCAGGGTGGTGGAAGCGGGGCTCGCGGCCTTGCCCCGCGAGAGCGTCTATGCGCAGGTAATCCGTGACGTGCTCCGGTGGTCGGCGGAGAACCCCGATTGGAAGAAGACCTGGCAATTGATCGAAGACAAGTGGGACAAGGATGACCCGTGTCCGGATGGCGCGCTCCTGCCGTTCAACATCGACGCGACAATCAACGGCGCTTACGTGGCGCTGGGCTTGCTGTACGGAAAGGGTAATTTTGACAAGACGCTGGAAGTTTCCATGCGCTCCGGGCAGGATAGCGACTGCAATCCCTCCAGCGCGGCGGGAATCCTGGGCGTGATGCTCGGCCTCAAGAACATCCCGGAGAAATGGAAGTCGCGCCTAGCGGCCATCGCCGACGAGAAATTTTCCTATACGGACTATTCATTCAATTCCATCGTCAGGAGCACTATTGATCGCGCCAAACTCGTCGTGAAGCAGGAGGGCGGCAGCGCGGATGAAAAGGCCCTCTTGATTCCCGTGCAGACGCCCATTCCCGCGAAATTCGAACAGTATGCACCCGGTAAGGCGGTGGAGAGGATTGCTGCGGCGGACGCCCGCTGGACTTGGAAAGGCCCATGGGAAAAGAAATCGGACAAATGGCGGACTGAGATGCGTGCGAAGGCCGCTGGCGCCGAAGCCACCGTCAGCTTTGAGGGTACCGGAGCGATGCTCGTCGGCAGTCTTGACGGCGACCGAGGCACGGCGGAAATCTTTCTTGATGGCAAATCGGTGGCGAAGGCCGATGCCTATAACGACGACGGCAATCGTGGCGGCGAAGGCCTTTGGGGGAAGTTCGATATCTCACCCGGTGCGCACACACTCCGTGTCGTGGTGGACGGAAAGCCCTACACCGGGTCAAAGGATGCTTGGATCTATTTGCAGGACTTGATCGTTTACCGCCGGTGACAGCGCGTGCCTCCTTCTGAGCCCGGCCCTCTCGCGCCGGGAGAGGGTGTCCGCCGGAAGGCGGACGGGTGAGGGAAGTTTCATCTCATTAGGAAGGAGTCATATTCCATGAACTACCGCGAACTGGGGCGAACGGGTTGGAAGGTTTCGGAAATCAGTTTTGGCGCGTGGGCGATTGGGTCGATGTGGGGTAAGGTGGAGGACCATGAGTCACTGGCGGCCTTGCACCGGGCGATCGATCTGGGCGTCAACTTCATTGATACCGCCGACGTGTATGGTATGGGGCGAAGCCAACGCCTCATTGCGCGCCTGCGGAAGGAGCGGCGCGAGACCATTCATGTTGCGACCAAGGCGGGACGGCGGCTGTCTCCGCACACCGCCGACGGCTACAACAAGCAGAACTTGACCCGTTTCGCTGAGGACAACCTGAAGAACCTCGAGACGGACTGCCTCGATTTGGTGCAACTCCACTGCCCACCTACCGAGGTCTTCTATCGTCCGGAAGTATTTGGTGCGCTCGACGACTTGGTCACAGCCGGCAAGATTCGCTACTACGGCGTGAGCGTGGAGAAAGTTGAAGAGGCGCTCAAGGCCATCGAATATCCGGGCGTTCAGAGCGTGCAGATTATCTTCAACATGTTCCGGCTGCGCCCGGCGGAGCTGTTCTTCCGCGAGGCGTGGCGCCGCAAAGTGGGGATCCTGGCGCGCGTGCCGCTCGCCAGCGGCTTGCTCTCCGGCCGCATGACGCGCGAGACGATGTTCAGCGAAGACGATCACCGGAAATTCAACCGGCATGGCGAGATGTTTGATATGGGCGAAACGTTTTCCGGTGTGGACTTCGAGACGGGACTCCGGGCGGTCGAGGAACTGCGCGGGCTCGTCCCGCAGGGCGCGACGATGACGCAATTCGCGCTACGCTGGATTTTGATGTTTGATGCCGTGACCTGCGCGATTCCGGGCGCCAAACGCCCGGCGCAGGTAGACGAGAATTTCTGCGCCGGCGAACTCGCACCCCTAACAGATTCTCAAATGGCGGCCGTGCGGAATGTGTACGACAAGCTCATCCGCGCGCAGGTGCACCAGCGGTGGTGAAGAAGCCGGAAGCCGTTCTATCCTCCGCCCAGCTTGAGCACTACGCCAAACGACAGAGAGAGGTTGTTAGAGGGTATCGGGACAATGATCAAGCCAAAGCCTCCACCGCCCACGCCGCCAGCGCTAATGGCGTTTATTCTCATTCGGACGTAGTCGGCCTGAATCACGCGTAAAGCTACTCGCTTGTGAATGGGAAGGTCCAAGCCGCCTCCGAAGGTGCCGGCGAAGCTCGTTTCGATCGCTCCCGCTCCCGCCACTCGACTTTGGGAAACTCCGAATAGCGCATGCCCCCAAGGTGTCACACGTTCGAAGCGGAACGCGACCCGCGGTCCGGCCTGGAAAAGGTAATAGCTGTCATCGAACGGGATCACTGGCCCATAGTTCCCGTAATGGCCCGCGAAACGCCCTTCAATCCCGACATGGCGGCTTAAGTTTCCCGCAATGCCAGCGCTCCACCCGTTTGGAATGTTTCTAGCTCAGGATATTGCACCCGTGGTTTTCAAAAAAGAGTACCCCCCGACAACTTCGACTGGCGGGTAGGCCTTCTGGGCGCTTGCGGGCAAAGAAACCAAGAAGGAAAGAGCGAGAAGCAGCGCATTCTTCATGATGCCTCCTATGCGAGGCCACCTGAAATGCCCGCCGACAGCGCGGCATACACCCTGAGCTGTCACGGCCCATGTGAACGCCGCCTGGGGGCGTCTGGAAATAGAATACCGCGCAAGTTAAGCCGATCCAAACGTGACAACGCGTTTCCGCGGAAGCGGGTTGCAGTGCAAAACTACTTCCATTTGTGTTTAGAGGGGCACATCCCGAAGCGATCACGCCGTGGCCGGCCTTGCCGCCATTTGCAAAAGCTTATTAGCTTGGAATCCTGGGGAAATTTCCGGAGACGATCCCGACGCCTTCCTTGACCGTAATGACCTGATTGATGGGGACGTTGGTGAGCTTATCCACGGTGCCGCTGAGCCAGGTAATCTCAAGCGACTCGATGGTCTTGCGTGTGCCCAGGTCGAAGTGAATGCGCAGGTCGTGCGCGGACATATAGCTCATGCCGCCCTTGGCCTGTTCGTGGATGTTGAGGCCTTCCGAGGTGAGATTGAGCTTCGCGCCCGTCCCGTCGCGCGTTGCCTTGGTTCCGATCAGTTTTACGGTCAGCCAGTTGTGGGCGTTGCCGCCGTCGTTGCGTAGCGCTGGATGTGGTCCTCTCGATCGACGATGGCAGCATCCATGTCGCCGTCGTTGTCAAAGTCGCCTACCGCCAGACCCCTGTCCGCGGTCTTCATCATGAAGTCCGTCCCCAGTTGCTCGGAGACCTTGTCGAACTTGGCCTTGCCGAGGTTGCGAAACATCAATTTCTCTTCCATGTAGGACACTTCGGATTGGTACATGTGGATGTTGTCGAGTATGGCGCCGTTGGCCTGCATGATGTCCGGCCATTCGTCGTTGGTCAGGTCGACGGTGACGGTACCCATGCCCTTGGCCTCGGGAGCGGCGACGGCGGACTTTTCACTGACGTCGGTGAACGTCCCGTTGCCGTTGTTATGGAATAGGACGATCGTTCGCCCCTTGTAGTTGTCGGGATGGCAGTAAGCGCGATTTCCTTGGATACGACACGAAAGGGACTCGCAAGCCGGGCCATTTACTAGTTTACTAACGGCGAAGTCCACTTCAGTATCGACCCACGTGACTTCACGCGGTAAGATGTCTGGCACTAAGAAGCGGTACGAGAGTCGAATGGGGGTGGAAAGCAGGCGTCAATGCGCTACAGAAGGTTTGGCCGAACTGGGTGGATGATCAGTGAAATAGGGTACGAGATGTGGGGCATGGGGTGGACGGGCACGGACGATGGGGAGTCGCGCCATTCGCTCCAGCGGGCCGTGGATCTGGGGTGCAATTTCTTCGACACCGCCTGGGCTTACGGCGACGGGCACAGCGAGAAGACCCTGGGCGAACTCATCCGCGCGAACCCGGGAAAGCGCCTCTACATTGCTACCAAGATCCCCCCCAAAAACATGAAGTGGCCCAGCCGCCGTGAGTACACGCTCGACGATTGTTACCCTCCCGAGCACGTCGAAGAATACGTCCGCCGCAGCCTGAAGAATCTTGGCATCCCGACCATTGACCTTATCCAGTTCCATACCTGGGAAGACCAGTGGGAGGAAGACCACCGCTGGATCAAGACCGTGGAGGTACTCCGTGACAAGGGCATGTTTCGCGCCGTGGGCATCAGCCTGAACCGCCGCGAGCCTTGGAACGGCGTGCACGCGGTGCGTAGCGGCGCGCTGGACGCGGTGCAGGTCGCTTACAACATTTTCGATCAGGGTCCTGAAGACGAACTGCTCCCCGCCTGCAAAGAAATGGATGTGGGGATCATCGCGCGCGTGCCTTTGGATGAAGGCGCGCTCACCGGGACGCTCACGCTGGAGAGCCGCTGGCCGGGGGGCGGCCTCAGGAACTCGTGCATCAACCGCTCCAATCTTGAGGCCACCCTCGAACGCGTGGATGCTCTGAAGTCGCTCGTGCCCAAGGACCTGACCCTGCCAGAGATCGCGCTGAGGTTTATTCTGGATAATCCGCTGATCAGCACCGTAGTTCCGGGGATGCGCAAGCTGACCCATGTGGAAACCAACCTGGCGGTGAGCGAGGCCGCGCCGCTTCCTCAGGATCTTCATGAAATCTTGAAGGGGCACCGGTGGGACCGCTCGCCGGACTGAAACGCGGTGCCACGAATGCCTGATCCGGTGGCGAGTAGCACTCATTGCTTATTGACTCGGGCGCGGGTTTCAAACCGGCGCTGCAAGAGGAGGACTGAATCATGGAAATAACATCCAACAAATCCCGGCGGGATTTTCTGAAGAAAAGCGCCATTGGTGCGGCGGGCACGGCGGTGCTAGGTGGTTGGGGAAATCCGCGCGTGCTGGGGGCAAACGACCGCATCCGCGTGGCGATTCTGGGCTCGGGCGGCCGCGCGCGCGGCGTGGGAAACATCTTCACGCAGTCCCCCGACTGCGAGATCGTCGCCATTTGCGACGTGTACCAACCCAACCTCGAAGAGGGCATGAAGCTGGCGACGAAGGACGGGAAATCCTACCTCGACTATCGTGAGGTTCTCGACCGCAAGGATATCGACGCGGTGCTGATCGGCAGCCCTGACCATTGGCACAAGCAGATGATGATCGATGCTGTCCGCGCGGGCAAAGACGCTTACCTTGAAAAGCCCATCATCCATTCGATCCCAGAGGGCGCGGAGATGGTGCGGGCGGTCGAAGAAACCAAACGCGTTGTGCAGACAGGCACCCAGCAGCGCAGCTGGGACCATTACATCCTGGGAAAGCAGTTGGTCGAGTCCGGGAAGCTCGGGAAGGTGATTTACGTACACACCTACTGGTATCAGAATCTCGTTCGCTACCGCGCCGCGGCGTCCCAAGTGGATATCTCCAAGCTTGATTGGAAGCGCTGGCTGGGCAGCGCCCCCGATCAGCCTTTTGACTGGCTAAAATTCCGTTTCTGGCGCCATTACCGGGATTTTGCGGGAGGCATCCTGACCGATTTGCTCACCCACTGGATCGACGTTATCCAGTGGTACCTGGGCGAGCCGGCGCCGAAGTCGGTTTCGACGATGGCGCAGCGGTATATCCTGAAGGAATGGGACTGGCCGGATGCCGTCACTGCGTCGATGGAATTTCCCGGGGACTTTATGGTGACCTTCACCGGCGCTTACCATGCCAGCATCGGCGACGGCGGCATCGAGTTCCGCGGCACGCAGGCGACTCTGATCATTGACCGCGAGCACATGGCGGTATACTCCGAAGGGCAGAAATGGATACCCAACTCGACGTTTCCTCCGACGGAGATCTTTGTGCGCTCGGAGCACGATGGCACGATCGACCACGTGAAGAATTTCCTAGAATGCGTGCGCAGCCGGAAGACTCCGACGGCTCCGGTTCAAGTCGGATTCGAAGCGGCGCGCACAGGCTGGCTCGCCAATATTGCGCTGGACCGGGGAAAACGGATAGAGTTCGACGCGCGCAACAACAAGATTTCCTGAAGCGGGCAGTGAATGAAAATTTCAGCAACCGCGCAACTGACATTGCTTCTCGCCGCGTTCGCGGCAGCTTCGGCGCTCGCCGAGGAGCCCCATGCCAGCCGGGCTTTTTATAACTCTTTCTCCGACGCGGAGGAAATGGCCATGGGTCGCTCCGCCGCCGAGGACGTGGAGAAAACCCGGCCGCCGCTCGCCGATGCCGAACTGACCGATTATCTGAACCAGGTCGGCCGCGCCGTGGCGGCGAAGTCACAGCGCCCTCAACTGGAATTCCACTTCAAAGTCGTCAACAGCCCTTCCGTCAACGCCTTCTCGCTCCCCAGCGGGTATGTGTACGTCAACCGCGGGTTGCTGGAGGTCGTGGAGTCGGAGGCCGAACTGGCGGGGGTGCTGAGCCACGAAGTCGGGCACGTCGTGGCTTTTCACAGCATGAATGACGTGGCGCGACAGGAGTGGGCGGATCGCGCCATTTCCGAAGTGAAAAAAGCGGGCCTCACCCAGGACCAACAGATTCAGAATATGATCGAGAAGTACGGCGGCACGGCGTTCCTCTTCGTGAACAAGAAATTCAGCCGGGAGGAAGAAAACGAGGCGGACCTGTTGGGGCTCTACAATACGGAACGCGCCGGGTGGGACCCCAACGGCCTGATCATTTTTCTCAATCGGCTGGCGCACGCGGGGGCGGAGAAAGACCTCTACGCGATACTCCTCCGCAACCATCCGCTTCCCGAGGAAAGGGTCGCGGACCTCAAGGCGGAACTCAAGCTTTCGCCGCCCGCCAAGGGTCTGATCAAAAACGGCGACGCCTTCCGCAGGATGAAAGACCACCTGCGAACGCTTCCCCCGCCTCCAGAACCGCGCAAGCAGCAGTAGCCGGCCTGCCTGAGCTAATCCAGCGCGACCCAGACCGACTTGATTTGCGTGTACGATTCGAGGGCGTGCGGGCCCATTTCGCGGCCAAAGCCACTCTGCTTGTAACCACCGAAGGGTGAGGCGCTGTCGAAGCAGTTGTAAGCGTTGATCCATACAGACCCCGCTTTGATCTGCTGCGCCAGACGGTGCGCGATTTTGATGTCGCGCGTCCAAATGGCCGAGGCGAGGCCGTCGATGGTGGAGTTCGCGATTTCCGCTGCGTCGTCGGCCTCGCGGAACTTGAGGGCGGCGAGGACGGGCCCGAAGATTTCCTCCTGCGCAATCCTCATGCGCGGCCCGACGCTGCGAAAGACGGTGGGCTGAACGAAATAGCCCTTGGATTTTTCGCCTTCCACGTCGCGGCCGCCGCCGCAAACGATCTCCGCGCCTTCCTCCCGGCCGCTCTGGATATAGTTCAAAATCCGATCGAGCTGGGTCTGGCTGATCTGCGCGCCCATCTCGGTTGCGGGATTGAGGGGATCGCCGACTTTCATCTTGCGCGCCCGGGCGGCGAGCTTCTCGACGAACTCGTCGTAGATATTCTCCTGCACCAGGAGCCGCGAGCCGGCGCTGCACACCTCACCCTTGTTGGCGAAAATGCCCCAGTAAGCCGCGCGCACGGCGCGGTCGAGATCCGCGTCGGGGAAAATAATGTTCGGCGACTTGCCGCCCAGTTCGAGGGTGAGCCGCTTCAAATTGCTTTCGCCCGCGGCTCGCATCAGCGCGCGCGCCGTGCGGACGCTTCCGGTGAACGCGATCTTGTCGATGTCCATGTGGCGTGCCATCGCTTCGCCGGTGGTCGAGCCGTACCCGGTGACCACGTTGATCACGCCCTCGGGAACACCCGCTTCCACGCAGTACTCGGCCAATTTGAAGGTGGTGAGCGGCGTCAGCTCCGACGGCTTGAGCACCATCGAGCAGCCGGCGGCCAGGGCCGGCGCTACCTTCCAGGCCGCGAGCAGGATGGGATAGTTCCACGCGGTGATCATCCCAACCACGCCCACCGGTTCGCGGAGCGTATAGTTCAGGAAGTTTCCGTCCACGGGGATCGTTTCACCGTGAATCTTCCGCGCCCAGCCGGAGTAGTAATAGAAAATGTCGGCGGTGGGCGGGATATCACCGCGCACGGCTTCGCGAAACGTTTTGCCGTTGTTGAGCGATTCGAGCGCGGCGAGCTCTTCCTGGTTCTTCTCGATCAATTCCCCAATCCGCCAGATGATTTTTTCGCGCTTCGAAACGTCTATCCCCCGCCATCACACTGTTTCCAGCGAGGAGCTCGACGAATACCGCACCCGGCACCGCCCGTCGCGCAAGCACTAGCAGGATGCTGCAAAACGGATGATTTTTGAGATGCGGATGCGATCGAGCGCGAAAAAACAAGGCAGTGGAGTTCGGTACGATACTTCGCGTCGCTCTATTTTGCCTTTGCGCACCGCGTTCGCCTCTCATTTCTGTTCAGGCAGCGGTCTCCAGATGAGCCAAGCGCAACAGGTTGAACGCCGC
>JACQNR010000150.1 GCA_016202975.1 Acidobacteriota bacterium | reverse complement strand
GCCTTGGTCCCCCCCCACCAAGGCAGCCATCTCTCTCCTCCTCCTCTCACTCAAACACTTCAACCCCACAGGGGGGATACGATGTACCAAGGCTGTTCCATGCCTCTCATATACTTTGACAAACAACGTTTCTGCGCATAAAATACGCAGTAATTGCATATGGCAAGACCCAAGTCATTCCGGCATCCCACCCGCGTCAGTCTGACGCTCAACCGCGAAACGCTGGTCGCGGCGCGACGGTTGGCCCGACAGGCGCGGCGCTCGCTCTCGGAGATGGTCTCCGACATCCTCGATGGGCATTTTCGCCGTAACGGCCACGGCCGCGAGAGGAGGCGCGCATGACGTCGGTTCAAGGCAAGCGCGTCCTGATCGTAGGCCTGGCCCGCACTGGCCTCGCGGCCGCTCACGTGCTGGCACGCCGCGGCGCCGCCGTGACGGTGACCGACGCGCGCCCGCCCTGGGAACTGCGCGCCGATATGGGCGACCTGCTTGCGAACAAAATTGGGATGGAGCTCGGCCTGCACCGCGAAGAGACGTTTCTGAAGCAAGACTTCATCGTAGTGAGCCCGGGCGTACTTCCCGACATGCCCCAGCTGCAGGCGGCACGGGCGAAGAATATTCCGGTGGTTTCGGAAATCGAAGTGGCGAGCTGGCTGCTGGAAGCGCCGATGATCGGCATCACCGGCTCAAACGGCAAGACCACGACCACCGCGCTGCTCGGGGAGATTCTGGAGGCCTCGACCTTTCCCACTTTTGTCGGCGGGAACATCGGCGTGCCGGTGATTTCGGCGGTGGACGAAGTGCCCCGTGACGCCCTGGTGGTAACCGAACTGAGCAGCTTCCAACTCGAAGCCACGGTGAATTTTCGCCCCCACGTGGCGGCGCTGCTCAACATCACTCCCAATCATCTGGACCGTCATCCCACGCTGGAAGCCTATATCCAGGCAAAGGCGCGCATCTTCGCCAATCAGACCGCGGACGACTTCGCGATTTTGAACGCCGACGACCCGGCGGTGATGGACCTCGCGCCCGGCATCGCCGCGCGGAAAATTCTTTTCAGCCGGAAGGGCCAACTTCCCGAGGGCTTGTTCGCGGAAAACGGGCACATCGTTTACCGCGTCGGAAATCTCGAGCGCGTCCTTCTCACCACGAAGGAGATTGCGCTGCGCGGGGAATTCAATGTGGAGAACGTGATGGCCGCGGCGGCCTCTGCATGCGTTGTAGGCGCGGATTTTGAGGCGATCCGCCGGGGCGTGGCGGCGTTCCGCGGAGTTGAGCATCGGCTGGAGTTTGTGCAGGAAATTCACGGCGTGCAGTATTACAACGACTCCAAGGCGACCAGCGTCGATGCGGCCGCCAAAGCCCTTTCGGCTTTCGGTGGAGGTGTCCACCTCATTCTGGGCGGCAAGGATAAAGGCGCGCCTTACACGCCGATCCGCAAGCTTCTGGATGGCCGCGTGCGCGATGTGTACCTGATCGGCGTTGCGGCCGAGCGCATCGAGAAGCAGCTCGCTGGCACGGTTCCGCTTCACGACGTGGGGGATCTCGAATCCGCAGTTCAGGAAGCCTTCGAGCGCGCCGTGCCGGGCGACGTGGTTCTTCTCTCTCCTGCCTGCGCAAGCTTTGATCAGTTTCAGGACTATGAGCATCGTGGCCGGGTGTTTAAAGAAATTGTGAAGCGGCTTGCGGCCCTTCCGGTCCAGCCGCGCCACGGCGCGCAAGACAGCAATACTGCCGTTCGGATGGTGCCGATAGCCTCTGAAGTCCCAGTAGCGCAATCCGAACCCCCTGAGCTGCGTCTGGAGCCACCTCCACCGCCGATGATAGAACCACCATCCCGACCCACGGAGGCACCCGAAGCGATTCCGGTCGTAGAGCCACTTCCTGCCCCCCTTGAGGAAGGTCCGGAGGTAGTGGCGATACCGGAAGCGAATGAGTCGACGGAATCACACGGTAGCGACGAAGAACCTGAGCTTCGGATTTCCGAGGCGCTGCCCGGGACCCCAGGCGAGCCGCAACCGCCCCACATCTCGACTCCGGAGCCGATTTATTTGTACGAACTCTCCGCCGAGGAGATGGTGTACCCGGAGGCTGATTTCGTCATGTCTGTGGATGAGTCAGACGAGGCCGTAATCACTCTGGAATCGATCCCGGCGGCGGAATCCGCGACGGACCAGGCTCTGCCTTTTGAAGTGCGGACTCCCGTCGCGGCGGCTGTCGCAACGCGTGCGGAACCTGACCCCCCGATGCAGCAGGGCGCCGATTCGGGTAACGGCGCCAGGCGAGAGTCTCGGGGGAACGTCAAGCAGTAGTATCACGATGGCAAGAAGACTCGAATCCGATCGGATCCTGTTCGGCACTGTTGTGGTGCTGGTGCTGTTTGGCGCGCTGATGGTCTTCAGCGCGTCGGCGGTAATGGCCGAACAGCGATTCGGCAGCAGCTACTATTTTCTCGTCCGCCAGTTGATCTGGGCCCTTCTGGGTTTTTCGCTCATGTTGGCGGCGATGCACTTTGATTACCGGCGTCTGGCTCAACCGACCATTATCTTTCCCGTCTTGGGGTTGCAGTTTCTTCTGCTCGTCGCCGTGCTATTTGCGGACCGGACCAAGAACGCGCATCGCTGGCTGCACGTGGGTCCCGTTGGCATTCAGCCGTCGGAATTCTCCAAGCTTGTCCTGGCGATGTTCCTGGCTTATTTCTTGTCCCAGCGCAAAGTTTCCATTGATGACATGCGGCACACTCTGCTGCCGATTGGCCTCATCTCGGGTGCATGCGTTGCCTTGATTTTGAAGGAGCCCGACCTCGGGACGTCGATGGCGCTGGTGCTAATCGTCGCGGCGATGCTTTATGCGGCAGGACTGCGTTGGGTCTATTTTGCATGTGGCCTCGCTGCCGCCATCCCCCTGCTCTATGTCGCGATATTTTTTGTCGGGTACCGCCAGCGCCGCATCTTGGCCTTCCTTGATCCCTATGCCGACCCGCTGGGAAAGGGTTTTCAGATCATTCAGTCTTTCATTGCCGTCGGCGCGGGTGGGATCGACGGCGTGGGCTTGATGGATGGCAAGCAAAAGCTCTTCTTTCTCCCCGAGCCGCACACCGATTTCATCTTTGCGGTCATCGGGGAAGAGCTTGGCTTCGTCGGCGGACTGTTTGTCCTTGCGCTCTTCGCGCTGATTCTATGGCGTGGGCTGCGGGCGTCAGCGCGATCGACGGACGAGTTCGGCCGCCTGCTCGCCGTCGGTCTAACCGTCATGATCGTGGGGCAGGCGCTGGTCAATATCAGCGTAGTGCTGGGATTGATGCCGACCAAGGGCATTCCGCTGCCGCTCATCAGTTATGGCGGCTCGTCGCTCATGGTGAACCTCGCGGCCGTGGGAGTGCTGCTCAATATTTCCCAGCACTCGAGTTAATGGACGGCTGAGTCGGCGGAATGCCGCCTACAGAGATTGCCCCAAGCGGGGAAAGTCGTTCCAGCTTGGGCGAGTTTGGGATGATGTCATTGCCAGTGGAGGTGGCTACGCAAACGGGAAGAGTTGAGCCGGAGCCATCGTCCACGACCGCCGCTACGGTTCGCGTCCTGATGGTGGCGGGCGGGACGGGCGGCCACATCTTCCCGGCGCTCGCCGTGGCCGAAGAGTTGCGGCGGCGGTCAAAGAATCGCCCGGAGGTTGAGTTCGAAATACTCTTCGTGGGCACTGGGCGCGGCATAGAAGATCGCGTTATCCCGGCTGCGGGCTTTGGACTGAAGAAGATCCCCGGGGCGGGTCTTAAGGGAATCGGAGGCTGGAGGCGGATAAAGAACTTGATGCTTCTTCCACAATGCGCCATCCAGACAGCACTTGTTTTGCGCGATTTCCGTCCGCAAGTAGTGCTCGGGTTAGGCGGCTATATTGCCGGGCCTGCGATGCTGCTGGCGGCCCTGCAGGGTATACCGACAGTCTTGATTGAGCCGAACGTCAAGCCGGGTTTTACGAATCGCGTCCTCGCGCCCGTTGTTCGCGCGGCGGCTGTGGCGTTCCCTGAAACGGCAGAATTCTACGGCCGAAGAGCGCGCGTGACAGGAAATCCGATTCGCGCGGCGGTTGCTTCTGTCCCGGCGCGACGGCACGTGGCGCCGTTCACAATTCTGATTCTCGGTGGAAGTCTGGGGGCGTCTGCGATCAATGATTGTGTCATCACGACCCTCGAATTCTTTGCACAGGAGCGTGAATCTCCGAGATTCATCCACCAGTCCGGCGAACGTGACTATAATAAGGTGAGGCAGGCATATCAGGATCGAGGGATTCCCGCCGAGGTTCACGCCTTCATCGAGGATGTCCCCGCCGCCCTTGCCCGAGCGGATTTGGTGATTTCGCGCGCCGGGGGGAACGCCGTAGCGGAGCTTGCGGCAGCGGGGAAAGCTTGTTTGCTGATTCCTTTTCCCGGGGCCGCCGATCACCACCAACTGGCGAACGCCCAGGCGCTCGAGCGAATTGGCGCGGCGCGCGTGATCCAGCAGGAAGATTTGTCATCCAAGAGGTTGTTTTCGGAAGTAAGCGCCTTGCTCGCGGCTCCGGCGGAGCTCGAGAGGATGGAACTTGCGGCTCGGGCCTTCGCGCGCCCCAATGCGGCATCGGAGATTGCGGACCTGGTTGAAGAATTGGCAACGAAGCGATGAAAGGGAGCGAACGCGACGGCCAAATTACGAAGCACAAAGTACATTTCGACTTAATTCTGGCTTCTGACCACTGATTTCTGGCTTCTTATGTTGGGCAAGATTCGCAAGATTCATTTCGTAGGCATCGGCGGCATCGGGATGAGCGGCATCGCGGAGGTGTTGCTCAACCTCGGATACACGGTTTCGGGGTCGGATTTGCGGCACACTCCGGTGACCGAGCGCCTGGTGAAAATGGGGGCTCGAATTGCCGAGGGCCACGCGGCGGAAAATGTGGGCGACGCGGAAGTGGTTGTGACCTCTACGGCCGTGGTTCCCGATAATCCCGAGGTGATCCGAGCGAAGCGGCTGCACGTTCCAGTGATTCCGCGTGCGGAGATGCTGGCCGAGCTGATGCGACTCAAGTTCAATGTGGCGGTGGCGGGCGCGCACGGCAAGACGACGGTGACTTCCATGGTCGCCGTGATGCTCTCCGACGCTGGGCTCGACCCTACGGCGGTGATTGGCGGCCGGCTCGATGTTTTCGGCTCGAGCGCGCGACTGGGGAAGGGCGACCTGATGGTGGTCGAGGCGGATGAGAGCGACCGCTCGTTCTTGCTCCTGCTTCCCTCCATCGCCGTCGTTACCAATATCGATCGCGAGCACCTCGATCATTACAAGGATCTCGATGAAATACTCGCGGCGTTTCTGACTTTCGCCAATAGGGTTCCGTTTTACGGCGCGGTCATCGGCTGCGTCGATGCGCCCTGGGGCGAGCGATTCCGCAGCCTGATTCCGAGCATTCGCCGGCGCGTGACCACCTATGGCCTCAACTCGGACGCAGACGTTCTCGGATATTCCGTCGAGCTGAACCCTTCGGGCTCTGCTTTCGAGGTTTCGGCGCGCGGCCGGAACTTGGGACGGATTGCGCTGAACGTTCCGGGGCGTCACAACGTGCAGAACGCTCTGGCCACGATCGCCGTGGGGCTCGAACTCGATCTTAGCGCGGAGCAGATCCATTCGGGTCTGGCGCGATTCCGCGGCGTGGATCGCCGGTTTCAGATCAAGGCAGACTGGAACGGCATTACCGTGGTGGATGATTACGGGCACCACCCGGCGGAAATTCGCACCGTGGTTGACGCCGCGCGGCTGCGGGGAGCGCGGCGCATCTGGGCGGTATTCCAGCCGCACCGTTACACCCGCACCAAGTTCATGATGGATGATTTTGCCCAAAGTTTCGAAGGTTGCGAGCGCGTCTACGTGCTTGATATTTACCCGGCGAGCGAGCCGCCCATTCCCGGAGTCACTTCGGAACGCTTGGCCGCGCGCATGCGCGAAATGGGTCTGAAATCCGCTCGCTACGCTGCCTCGGACCAGGCGGTGATTCAGGAAATCCTTGCCGAGACGCGTCCCGGCGACATTATTCTGACCGTCGGGGCAGGAAGCGTCTGGAAAGTGGGGGAAGCGCTCGGCGAGGCATTGCGAAAACCCCAAGGCGAGGCAAGCCTCGCTTCGGCAAACTCGACGACGTAGGAGCGTTCAGAGATCGCAGCGACAGGAATGGGCGAATGTCGATTCTCTCCAGCCAACCCGGAACAGCCAAGGAACTCGCAGCGCTTGGAGCGGAATGGCTGCCTCGGGAGCCGCTTGCCAGGCACACGTCGCTTGGAGTGGGCGGTCCCGCGGATGTGGTCCGCATTCGGGACGCGCGCCGCATTGGCGACCTGATCGCCTATATCGACGATCGAGGCGCGAAATGGAGATTGCTGGGCGGCGGGACGAACCTGCTGGTGGCCGATGAAGGCATCGACGACGTGGCGATTCATCTTGTGCGCGATCCGCAGGGGCTGAAGTTTGAGGGAGGTCGTGTCGAGGTGGCGACTTCGTCCAATCTGGGCACGACGGTGATGGAGTGTGGGAAGCGAAACCTGGGCGGCATGGAAGGTCTGGTGGGCGTGCCAGGAAGTGTGGGTGGGGCGCTGCACATGAACGCGGGCGCTTATGGAACTGAAATCAAGGACGTCGTCCGGGCTGTGACCGTATATCGCGGCGCCGCAGGCCGTGTAGAGATTTTGTGGACCGACAAGGTGCACTTTGAGTATCGCGGCTCCAGCTTCGCGCCGGACGACATCCTGCTCTCCGTGACACTCGAACTGCCGGAGAAGCCTTATGCGGAAATTCTGGAACGCGTGAAGCAATGTAATCAAAAACGGCGCGCCTCCCAGCCCATCAACGAAAAGAGTGCGGGGTGCATTTTTAAGAACCCGCCGGGCGTGTCGACCGGTAAGATGATTGATGAGCTTGGGCTGAAGGGCACTCGCATGGGCGGAGCCGTGGTCTCCGAACGGCACGCAAATTTTCTGGTGAACCGGTACGGCGCGACCGCTTCGGATTTTGTTAGCCTCATGGATTTGATTCGCGAGCGCATCCTGAAGGCGTACGGGGTGGAGCTCGAGGAAGAAGTCATTGTCTGGAAGAACTGATGGCGATCGAAGAGCTTGACGACATCGAACTGGAAGGCGAAAACGAAGAGGAGAAGGAGTCTGGCTTTCGCCGGCGCCCCAAGGCCGTCCGGGTGCGGCGCGGGGGCGCAGGGCGCTGGAAGCGGCTCCTTCGATGGGGTTTCTGGATTGCCCTGATCCTCGCCCCCGCCGGCTATGGCGGCTACCGCCTCGCCGTCTTTGGGTCGACGTCACCGGATTTTGCCCTGACTTCCGCCGACGATGTTATCCTGACTGGAAACCAGTTTGTCTCACGCGATGAGGCTCTCAATGCCCTGGGGCTGCCCGCCTCGGGCAAACTGTCGCCCGGGCTTAATATTTTCAAAATGTCGATGGAAGAAAAGCGCCGGCAGCTGGAATCGATCCCCTGGGTGGAGAGGGCAACGCTCACTCGCGCCTATCCGAATCGCCTCGCCGTTTACCTGGAAGAGCGCACGCCGGTGGCCTTCGTGCATCTGGGCGGACAGATTAAATTGGTCGATCGCAATGGCGTGCTCCTGGAGAAGCCCGATCGGGCCTCCTTTAATTTTCCTGTGGTGACGGGACTGGAAACGGCCATCGGCCCTGCCGAGCGCGCGGCGCGCCTGGGAATTTTTCTCGATTTCATGCGCGACGTGTCGAATGAGGCTGCTTCGGCCAGATGGATGGTTTCCGAAGTCGATTTGGCGGACCCGGATGATTTGAAAGCGATGGTGGCGGCAAGTCATGTCACCATCCAGCTCCACTTCGGCCATAGCAGCTTTACTGAGCGATTTCGAAATTTTCTGACGCTTTTGCCGGAGCTCCAAAAGTCCGGTCAACCAGTTGATTCCATTGATCTTCGCTACGGCCGGCAGATCGTGGTCAACCCCAAGACGAATACACCGAGGCCCGCGAATGAAATCCTGCAGGCGCCGCCTGGCATTCGGGAGAATTAGTAAAGTATGCGTGGATGAAGACTAAGTTCTCTTCGGGAGATTTCACTAGCCCATTGGCTGCAAGTGACCGTCACATTTTCGGGCTTGACTTAGGCGCCTCCAAGACTTGCGCCCTCGTGTGCGAGCGCGTGACGGAGGGGAGGCTGGAAGTGGCAGGCTTGGGCGTTGCCGAATCTCGCGGCTGGCGCAAAGGGCTGATCGTCAATCTCGACTCCGCCGTCCTTGCGCTCAAAAAGGCCGTGGAGGCGGCCGAAGCGGAGGCGAAGGTTTCGTTCGAATCCGCGTACGTGAGCGTCGGCGGGGCCCATTTGAAAGGAATGAACGCACGCGGCGCATTCTCCCTCGGCCCCGCGCCGCGCGAAGTTACACTGGAAGACAAGGTCAAAGCATTTCACAACGCCAAGGGCATCTCGTTGCCCGAGGATAGGGAAATCATCGATGCGCTGAGGCAGGAATATCTGCTTGATTCGCAGAATGGCATCCGCGATCCGATTGGCATGACGGGCAAGACGCTCGAGGTGAACGTTCACCTGATTACGGCGTCCACCATTGCGTGGCAGAACATCGTGACCGCCGTGAACCGGGCGGGCATCAAGGTGCCGCCGAGCGGAACCGTGTTTGAATCACTGGCGTCCTCCTGGGCTTGCCTGTCGGAGGACGAACGCGAACTGGGCGTCGCCTTGCTTGATATCGGCGGCGGGTCTTCGGAACTGATTGTCTTTTTCGAGGGGGCGGTGCGGCACACCGGTGTGATACCCATCGGCGGCGAACATTTTACCAACGATATTGCTGTTGGCCTGCGCACGCCAATACCGGAGGCTGAAAAGATGAAACGCCTCTGGGGTGAGCGCGATCCTATCCAAACCGCTGACCCGATGATCGAGGTCAAGAGTGTGGGCGAGCGGCCGTCGCGCGTCGCCAGCTACTCGATGCTGAGCGAAATTATCGAGCCGCGCGCTTCGGAATTGATCGAACTGCTCCACGCCGAGTTGTGCAGGGCCGGTTGCTTGAAGCAACTGGGCAGTGGATTGGTCCTTACGGGCGGCGGGGCAAAACTGGGCGGACTTGCCACCCTTGCCGAGCAGACCCTGGGTGTGCCCGTGCGCATCGGCGCTCCGCAAGGCCTGGAGAAGATGGGTGACATTCTGCCTGACCCGGCCTATTGCGCCGTGGCCGGATTGATTGTTTATGGCAACCGTCTGCTCCTCATGCGCGGGCCATCGGATCGAGGCATTGTGGGAAAGCTCTGGGGAGCGTTTCGGGGCAGGAACTAGGTGCCAGGTTCCGGGCGCCAGTTGCCAGTCCAGGGATGATCGACGTATCCTGACGCCTGGAACGCTGCACCGGGGACCTGATTGAAGGAGCTGTCATGGCCGAAAGCGAAACGAATGGCGGGATCCGTGTGGGGTTTTCGGACGAATCTCGCCAGGGCGCGCGGATCAAGGTGATCGGGGTCGGTGGCGGCGGCGGAAACGCGGTCAACCGCATGATCGCAGCGAAGGTGGAGGGTGTGGAATTTCTTGTTGCCAATACCGATCTGCAGGCGCTCAAGGCTTCCCACGCTCCCGTCAAGATTCAACTCGGCCAGAAACTCACCAAGGGGCTCGGCGCGGGCGCGAATCCCGACGTCGGCCGCAAATCGGCCCTTGAGGATACGGAAAAGATCATCGACGCGCTGGAAGGCGCGGAAATGGTGTTTGTCACGGCGGGCCTGGGTGGAGGCACCGGCACGGGTGGCGCTCCGATCGTCGCCAGTCTGGCGCGAGAACTGGGATCGCTCACCGTCGCCGTCGTCACCAAGCCCTTCGCTTTCGAGGGGCGGCGTCGCATGCTCCAGGCCGAGCAGGGCCTGGCGGAATTGAGCGAAGTCGTCGATACCGTGATCTGTATTCCCAACGAGCGGCTGATGCAGTTTGTGGACAAAGGTACGAGCTTTTTTGAGGCGTTCCGGATCGCCGACGACATCCTGCGCCAGGGCGTGCAGGGAATATCGGATATCATTACCATAACAGGTATTATCAATAGAGATTTTGCGGATATCAAGACCATCATGGAAGGGATGGGATACGCGGTGATGGGGACGGCCGAGGCTTCGGGCGAGAACCGAACCGTCGAGGCTGTCCAGCGCGCCATTGCCAGCCCCCTGCTCGAGGACGCCTCGATTAACGGCGCGCAGGGGATTCTGCTCAATATCACAGGCTCGGCCAAGCTGACCCTGCACGAGGTTCACGAAGCTTCCACAATCGTCCAGAAATCCGCGGCCGAGAACGCCAATATTATCTTCGGAGCGGTCCACGACGAAACGATGGGCAACGCCGTGCGCGTCACGGTGATTGCCACAGGCATCAAGGCCGATAAGATGGGCCTCAAGGCGCGCCCGGCCACCTCTCCGGCCCTTCGTTCCGCGCAGCAGACGATCAAAGCGTCGATGCTTCGCAAGGAGAAGCCTCCTGCCGAACCGGTGGCTCCACCCGCGCCCGTGTCCGTCGAGATTCCTGACGACGACCTCGAGATCCCCGCCTTCCTGCGCCGGAGAAAACCGGAAATCAAGTGATATCTTGCCGGATTTTCGGCGACCTGGAATAGGACGGAAGCGGGTGAAATAGCCAGCCTCTCGCCTTGCTCTCGGGCGAAATGGATGAGGGACAGTGTAGATGTCTGCGCCGAGCCGATGCTCCTCAGGATTCAGGGGGCGGGGCCGCCATGGGTTTGAGCCGCAAGTTGGAAAGGATCTGACGAAGTAACTTCTCTGCGTCCTTGTCGGGAATGGTAAAGGTGATCCCGGCTTGTCCCCGCTGGCTTTTCCAGACGACCTGGCCTCGGACCTTGAGGGGGTGGCCTTCCCACTCGGTAGTCAATTCACAGGATTGACCGGTTTCGGGAAGTGAATGTCCCTCAAGGCAGCCGCCTAATACGGAAAGAGTGATAAGGGCAACTTCCGTGCTCCCGCCAGTGGCAGTGCTGGAGATGGACGCGGGTAGCTCGCTCACGTAGCGGGGAACCTTGCGACGTTCCGACTTGGATGGCGGCTTGGGGGGAGCGCTGGAAGGTCGCGCAGGCGCCGCCTTCTTCTCGGCCGTTGTGGCGGAGTCTGCCAGGGGTACGACCGCGTCCTGTTGTTTGGACAAACCGACCGACATGGCACGTTCGCGCAGCGCGTCGCAAATTTCCTTCAGGCGGCCCTGCATTTCTCGATCCAGCGAAATGAACCTGAGGCCTATGCGGCCGGTCGTGTCCTTCGAGGCAACTTCCGCTTCGGCTCCCACATGAAGGTTGTGCCAATCGAAATACAGCTCGCACTTCTTGCCGATGCCGTGATCCGAGGAACCCTCGACGGCACATCCCGCAGTGCTGATGATTTGAACCACAACCTTGGCGCCTACCCTTTCGCCGGGGCGGTGCAGCTGGCCGGTTAATCCAAATGCATAACGTGGGGCTTTGCGGCGTTCGCGCATAATAGAATAGTCTAATTCGCAATTTCGCCGGAGGCAAGACTAGAACACCACTGGAACAGCCTTGGTACATCGTATCCCCCCTGTGGGGTTGAAGTGTTTGAGTGAGAGGAGGAGGAGAGAG
>JACQNR010000157.1 GCA_016202975.1 Acidobacteriota bacterium | reverse complement strand
GCCGAAGTGGCGGAATTGGCAGACGCGCTACATTCAGGGTGTAGTTCCCGTCAGGGAGTGGAGGTTCGAGTCCTCTCTTCGGCACCAAGATGATCAGTCCGCTTTTTATGCCCGGTGGTAAACCAGTGTTGTGTCCCGGAAGTCCGTTGAATAAGTCGAATTCGTCTGGGCACGGCTTTGGCCGTGCCGACCATGACCAAGTCTTGAGAATAGAGGGCCTTCAGGCCTTGAGGGCAACTCCCCCAGCGGCTAAAGCCGTATCCTTGCACGCAAGCAACGCGGTGCGCCTGAAGGCGCGCCCTGACGATTTACTGCAAGAATTTCGGGGGCACGACACTAGCCCGCAATAATCCATGCGCGAATTACCCCCGCACTCCGAGATCCTCAAGCTCTTTGAGGAGAACCCGCACAGGACGTTTCGCTTGCGCGAAATCGTGCTCGAACTCGGGCTGCGCTCGAGCCAGGCGCGCGAGCTGAAGAGCGCTCTGAAAGAACTGGCGCGGCGCCGCAAGATCGCCTACTTGAAGAAAAGCCATTTTGCCCTGGATCCTGCAGATCATCGTCCCGCCGTACCTTCGCGCGAACATGCGCGCAACAGGGGTGGCGGCGCGGCCGCGAGCAGTTCCCGAAAGCTCGTCTCCGGCCGCCTGATTGGCCATCGCGATGGCTACGGCTTTGTCGTTCTCGATCAACCGGTCGCCGGGATGGATCAGGACATCTTCATTCCTCCCGGCGGCATGGGCTCGGCGCTCCACGGCGACCGCGTCGAGGTTCATGTCGCCCGGCCCCGGCCGGACGGCCGTCTCGAAGGCCGCATCGTCACCGTTCGCGAGCGAGCGCAGAAGACCGTGGTCGGGGAATTTCGCTGCGGCGAACGATTCAATTACGTTCTTCCCCACGACCATCGCATCCCGCGCGAGATTGTCATTCCCCGCGGGAAGGAATGGCCCGCCGAGGATGAGGCGCGCCGCGACCGGCAATTTGGCGGCGAATCGGAAGGCTCGCGTACCAGGCGCGCGGCGCCGGGCGCGACGCGGAGCGAGCGCGAACTCGAAGGCTTGATTGTCGATGTCGAGATCACCAGTTATCCGGCAGCGTCAGAGTTGGCGCGAGGCCGCGTAATCGAAGTTCTCGGCAAGCGCGACGATTTCGGCGTGGACGTCGAGATCATCGTCCGCAAATTTCATTTGCCGCACCGGTTCCCTGTCGAAGTGCTGGCGGAAGCAAGCGCCGCGCCACAATTCATTCCCGAGCGCGAGCGCGAAGGGCGGCGCGATTTCCGCTCACTGCCCATCGTCACCATCGACGGCGAATCGGCCAAGGACTTCGACGACGCGGTGCTCGTCGAGCGCCGGCCCGGTGGCGGCTACCTGCTCCAGGTGCACATCGCGGACGTGGCGCATTACGTTCGCCCCGGCACGCCGCTCGACCGCGAGGCGCGCCTGCGCGGCACGTCCGTCTATTTCCCCGACCGCGCCGTGCCCATGCTGCCGCTCGACCTCTCGAACGGCATCTGCAGTTTGAACCCGCACGTCGACCGCCTGGTGATGTCGGCGCTGATGGAAATCGACACGGGCGGCCGCACCGTATCCTGCGAACTTGCGCCCGGGATCATTCGCAGCGCCGAGCGCATGACCTACACCGGTGTGCACGCCGTGCTCTCGGGCGAAGCGGCTGCGTGTGCACGCTATTCGCACCTGGTGGAGAATTTCAAACTCATGGAGGAGCTGGCGCGCGTTCTCAATAAGCGGCGCGAGGCGCGCGGCTCGATCGATTTCGATCTACCCGAACCCGAAATCGAATTCGACGAGAACGGTCGCATGACCGGCATCACGCGCTCCGAGCGCAACATCGCGCACCGCTTGATCGAAGAATTCATGCTCGCCGCGAACGAGGCGGTGGCGGAGTTCTTTGAATCGAAGGGGATCGCGTCGCTCTACCGCATTCACGAAAAGCCCGCCGCAAAAAAAGTCCTAGAGTTTGAGGAAATCGCCGCGACCTTCGGGTATTCGCTGGGGATCGAGCTTCCCGCCTCGCGGCGCGTGCGGGAATCGAGGCGCGATCAAGCAAAGCGCGAGGATCGGCATCCGCGCTTCCAGGAAATTCCTGAAACGCGCGATTTCCACATCACGCCTTACCATTATCAGCGGCTGACCCAGCGGATTGAGGGCAAACCGGAAGAGCGCATCCTCTCATTCCTGATGCTGCGCTCGCTCAAGCAGGCGCACTACTCGGAAGAGAATCAGGGACACTTCGCGCTCGCTGCCCCGACTTACACGCACTTCACTTCACCCATCCGTCGCTATCCCGATTTGATCGTCCACCGCATTCTGAAAGCCGCCCTGGTAACTGTAACGCCGGTCTATGACCGGAGGTCCGGACTACCACCCCTCGTCCCCCTCCTTAACAAGGAGGGGAGTAAGGGGAGGTCGGTGCTCACAGAGCGCCGTTACATCACCGCAAGTTCCAGCCCTCTCCCTCCGGGAGAGGGTGGCACCGCAGAGCGGGGGCGGGTGAGGGAGAAGAACGCAGCGCCGTATCCCAGCTCTGCAGAGAAGGCGGCCGGGACGACCGCGCTCCCCGGCGGCGCGTTCGTCCATCTCCGCGAGCTACAAGCGATGGCGATTGAAACTTCCGAGGCCGAGCGGCGCGCTCAGGACGCCGAGCGCGAATTGATGGAATGGAAGAAGGTCAACTTCATGGCTCAGCACCTGGGAGACGAATTTGACGCGCTCATCATCAGCCTGACCAAGCACGGATTCTTTGTGGAGCTGACCGATTTGTTCGTGGAAGGCTTCGTGCCGCTCGAAAGTCTGGTCGACGACCGTTACGTTTATCGCGAGAGCCAGCGCGCCGCGGTCGGCCAGAATACCAAGCGCGCCTTTCAACTCGGCGGACGCGTGCGCGTCCGGCTCGACCGCGTCGACCGCATGGGAAACAAACTGCAGTTTGCCGTGGCGGAGTAGCGCCGGGCTTCAGCCCGGCATGCCGCCCTGAAGGGCGGCTCTACTTCATCTCCTCGAAAGCTATGGTGGTGGAAGTCCAGCGGTAGCGCAGCGTGCCGGAGCGCTGGCTGGCAATTCGGGGCACGGCCTTTTCACCTTCGTAGGTGATTTCCTTTTCTTCTTCTTTGAAGGTGCGCACAACTTCCCTGACCGTTTCCTGCGGGCCGCGCTGCAAGCTGATTTGGCCGCGATAAATTGTTTCGGAGTCGATTTTCGGATCGTCGCTGTGGCTCGAATCGTCTCTTGCCGTTACGATGGAGAGAAGTTCCGCGACCCCGCGGGCGGTGTCGGCGAAAATTCTCCAAGTTTCGCCCGAGCGGGATTCCGGGCCGTCGCAACAGGGATTCTCGGCGGGCTCGGAGACCTTGAACGCCACGCCTCGCGCACCTTCGAGAGGCACGACCTGGGAAAACTCCAGGTGGTAGAGGGTAGAGTCGTTATCGGCATTCTTTGCCAGCGGGAAGAATTCCAGCCTCCCCGAATCGAGCTTCAGAAGTGCCGGGCACTCGTCGTGGAAGTCGGAATATTCCAGGGTGCGCGACCTGCACCGAAACGCTAGCCAGTTCAGGTCGTTCTCTTGATGAAGGATCCGCACGTGCCATTCGGCAGAGCCTCGCGCGATCTCTCCCCAGTGCTCGATCAGCGCGCCGCACGCTTCGCGAAAGCTCTGTGGCGCGGCGGCGAGAAGCAGGGCCTCGACCGCAGGCGACAATTCATTGCTGGGTGGGTCGGGCGCGGCCAGCCCGGCGCGGATAGCGGCGACGGCTTCTTTCGGAACCCTCACGACCTGGCGCAGTTGGGGCAGGTTCACGCGCGACTGCGCCGGCGAGGCGGCCGGCACAAGGGAAGCCAGTAACAGCGCCAGGCCGAGAGTCTTCACCTCAGGCATCCTTGTAGAGCGCGGCGGAAATGAATGTCGCGAGCACGGCGCCGACCCAGAGGTCCAACATCCACCACATGGGGAAGACACGGTCGATGGGCACCCAGGACGCGACCGAGAGATTGACCGGGAAGGCGATGGTGAAGCCTACCAGGAATCCCATACGCAGCGCCGTCTTGGGTCCGGGGCCGAGCGTTTCGCGCAGCGAGAGATAGATCCACGTGAGGATGTAAGTAAAGATAAATATCCCGAGAAACCAGTAGACGAGAAAGAGCGGGTAGCGCGGCGCCTTGAGCAGCTGCCCGGCCTCCTGCGCGGTTGCGTAGTGCGACGCCAGAATCAACCCGTTGACCACCATGCTCCAGATGCCCCAGGCCAGGCCGCCCAGCAGGACACCCAGCGCGACTCTCTTTTTGTTGACTGCTGCCATGAATCACCTCGTGAGGAAGAATTCAGCCTCTGATTGCGACTGCTTATCACTCGGCAGGATGAATGTCAATGCAAGTTGTAGGGGCACGGCGCGCCGTGCCCCTACATGTTCTTCGTCGAATCCTGCGCGACGCGAGAAACCTGGTTGCTATAATGCTCTCGCACCCCGTTTTTTCTCGCCCGAGGAGGTCCCATGCCCCTCCAAATGAGTCAGCTCGAAAAGCTCGATGATTACCGCTGGCTGGTGCCTCGCGGCACCCGGCCCGGCATGCTGACCGACGCTCTGATCTTTACGGACGAAAACCTTCTTCAGGACCTGCTCAAAGACCTGTCGCTCGAGCAGGCCATCAACGTGGCGATGCTGCCGGGGATCGTGGGGCGGTCACTCGCCATGCCGGACATTCATCAGGGCTACGGATTTCCCATCGGGGGCGTGGCGGCAACGCAGCCGGATGAAGGCGGCGTGGTTTCGCCGGGCGGGGTGGGATTTGATATCAATTGCGGCGTGCGGCTGCTCGCCAGCACGCTCACCCTCGACGAAGTGCGCCCCAAAATCAAGGAGCTGGTCAACCAGCTATTCCGCGACATACCGTCGGGTGCGGGGCGTGGCGGGAACATCCGGCTTTCGCACACGGATCTCGACAAACTGCTTCTCGACGGCGCGGCATGGATGGTCGAGCACGGTTACGGCCGGCCCGAGGATGTGAGCCACTGCGAAGAAAGCGGCTCGATCGACGGCGCCGACCCTGCGGCGGTGAGCGACCGTGCGAAGAAACGCGGCCTGCCGCAGGTGGGAACGCTCGGCTCGGGCAATCATTTCCTGGAAGTGCAATACGTGGAGCGCGTTTTCGAGCCGCAGATCGCGCAGGCGCTCGGGCTCTACGAAAATGAAATCGTGGTGCTGATTCACTCCGGATCGCGTGGGTTTGGGCACCAGGTCTGCACCGACTCGCTGCGCGAGATGGACACGGGGATGCGCCGCTACGGCATCGACCTTCCCGACCGGCAACTCGCCTGCGTGCCGGTGCATTCGAAGGAAGGTCAGGAGTATCTCGCGGCGATGCGCGCCTCGGCGAATTTCGCCTGGGCCAACCGCCAGGGCATCACGCACTTCACGCGCGGCGCCTTCAAGCGCATCTTCGGTGAGAAGGAAGACCTGCGCGTCGTCTACGACGTCTGCCACAACATCGCAAAGCTCGAGCGCCATAGCGTGAAGGGCCGCGAGACGAATGTAATGGTTCACCGCAAGGGCGCGACGCGCGCCTTCCCGGCGGGGCGGCCGGAGGTGCCGGAGGTTTACAAGCTAGTCGGCCAGCCGGTGCTGATCCCGGGTTCGATGGGGACGGCGTCGTATGTCCTGGTGGGCAGCGAAGGCGCCATGCAGGAGACCTTTGGGACCACCTGCCACGGCGCGGGGCGCGTGATGAGCCGCACCGCCGCCAAGAAATCGGAGCACGCGCAGCATGCCCGCGAAAAGCTCGAGGAGCGCGGCGTCTTCGTGCGTTCCGAAACACGCGACGGCATCAGTGAGGAAATCCCCGAGGCTTACAAGGACGTGGACGCGGTGATTAATGTCGTCCACAACGCGGGGCTATCGAAGCGTGTAGCGCGGCTCAAACCGCTTGGGGTGATCAAGGGGTGATGGAGAAGTTCAGGGGCGCGTGGGAGCGCACGCGCCCCAGTGAAGTCAGGCCTTCATCTGTTGAGCGAGATAGTTCTCGAGCCCCAGCTGATCGATGAGTGACAGTTGGGTTTCGAGGTAGTCGACGTGACCCTCCTCGTCGTGGAGGAGCTTGTCGAGCAGGTCGGCGGAGGCATTGTCGCCCGCCTTGCGCGCCGCAGCAACCGCGGCGTTGTAATCCGCAACCGCACTCTTCTCGAGGGCGAGGTCGTTCGATAACTGCTGTTTGACGTTTTTTCCGATCGCCAGCGTGGGCAGCTCTGCGAGGTTGGGCATGCCTTCGAGAAACAGGATGCGCTCAATCAGAGCTTCGGCGTGTTTCATTTCGCCGATGGCCTGTTTCTTGGTTTCAGCATAGAGGTGTTTGAATCCCCAGTTGCTCTGCATTTCGGCGTGCAGCATGTATTGATTCAGCGCGCCCAATTCTTCCTTGAGCATCTTCGAAAGGATTTCAATAACTTCCGGTTTTCCCTTCATGAGTTTCGCCTCCTTCGATTGTGAAAGCCTATCCTATTTTCAGACATTGCGCCAGTCGGGCCGGTGACTCAAAATCCGAGCCGGCCGACCGCAGAATCAATTCACGCCGAGGCGCACCTTTGGCCGGGCGGCGCGAAAGAGGGGCGAGCGGATTCACCATTATGAGCTCTGCTCCTGCCGGACTTCGCGCAGGCGTGCAGCCTTGCCGCGCAGCTTGCGCAGGTAATAGAGCTTGGCGCGGCGCACGCGGCTCGACCGGACGACTTCGATCTTGTCGATCACGGGCGAGTGCAGCGGAAAGATGCGCTCCACGCCCTGGCCAAATGAAATCTTGCGGACGGTGAAGGAAGAATGGTTCTGCGCGCGGCGCAGGCTGATGCAGGTGCCTTCAAAAACCTGGATGCGCTCCTTCTCGCCTTCTTTGATCTTTACATGGACGCGCAGCGTGTCGCCGGAGCGAAACGTGGGCACTCCTTTCTTCATCTGCTGCTGTTCGATTTTTTCAAGAGCATTCATGGATAATCAGCTCCTCAGTTCGAATTGGTTCTGGCGCGCCCTGTAGCGCAGGGCCCCGCTTTCCGGCCCTGCGGCTTTGCCACTTCGTGCACCGCCCATCGCAGCAACCGCCGCAAGGCTGAACCGCGAGCCTTGCGCTACAGTTGCGGCTCGGGCGCCGCGTGGCGGATTTCTTCGAGCATCTCCCGGTCTTCTTCGCTGAGCGAGGCGCATTCGAGCAGGTCAGGACGCTTGCGCCAGGTTTTTTCAAGCGCTTGCCGGCGCCGCCAGCGCCGGATTTCTTCATGATTTCCGGAGAGCAGCACCTCCGGCACTTTCCAGCCGCGCAAATCCGCGGGCCGGGTGTAATGGGGGCAATCGAGAATCCCCTGCGTTTCGCTCGCTCCCAGGTTGTCGAAAGCCGCGAAGGAGTCCTGCCCGGCGGACGAGTCATTTCCCAGAACCCCGGGAATAAGTCGCGTCACCGTTTCCATCAGGACCGCCGCGCCGAGTTCCCCTCCGGCCAACACGTAATCGCCGATCGAGATCTCGTCCGTCGCCAGGTGCTCGGCGACGCGCTCATCCACGCCCTCGTAGCGACCGCAGATAAGCACCAGGCGTTTCTCCCGGCTCAATTCCTCCGCCACAGCCTGAGTCAGCAGCCGCCCTTGCGGCGTGAGCAGCACGACGCGGCAGGGCTCGTTCGGGGCGGCTTCCTTCAGCCGCTCGACCGCTCGGAACACCGGCTCGGGTTTGAAAACCATTCCCGGGCCGCCGCCAAAGGGCCTGTCGTCCACGGTGTGGTGGCGATCGTCGGTCGCCTCGCGCAGATCGTGAATCCGAATTTCAATCTGCTCGCCGGCGCGTCCCCGCTTCAGCACCCCATGCTCCAGGATGCTGGTGAAAAACTCGGGGAAGATGGTGATAACGTCAAAGAGCACGGAACGGGGGCCGCAAGCGGGCACGGCGCGCCGTGCCCCTACGCCTTCTGATTCAACTTCAGCAAATCTTCTGGCGGATCGATCCAGATAACTTTCGACTCCGTATCGATCCGCGTGCAAATTTCCTGCGCCAGCGGGATGAGGACTTCTCCCTGGGCCGATTCGACGCGCAGAACCTCCGCGCCGCCGGCAGCGTCAACGCCCACCACTCGCCCGACTTCCGTCGTCGTGCCGTCTCGTTCGACCAGCACCCGACAGCCTTCGAGGTCGGAGACCCAGTACTGATGTTCGCCGAGCGGCGCGCGCTCGGAGCGGGGAATGAGCACCTCGCGTCCCCGCAGTCGCTCGGCGTCGTCGATGGAATCGACGCTAGAGAACTTCAAAATGATTCGGCCCTTGTGAGGCCAGGCGTCTTCTACCTGCATCGCCTCGGGCTTGCCGCCCGAGTCACGCAGAAAAACCGTCTTCAAACCCAGCAAGCGCTCCGGGAAGTCGCTCAGAATTTCCGCAGCCACTTCCCCGCGGCGGCCCTGAGGTCGGGTGATACGCGCCACCGCTACATACTCGGAAGCATTTTCCCTTTGTGACGCCGTCACGCCTCAGGCCCTTCGTATCCGGCTTGCGTCCGCCTACTCCAGGATTTCCAGGGTATAGCGCTTCTTCAGTTTCATCCCGGCGGCCCCCAGAATCGTACGAATGGACCGCGCGGTTCGGCCCTGCTTGCCGATGACTTTCCCCAGGTCGGTCGGGTGAACTCGCAGTTCCAACACCGTGATCTGCTCTCCCTCCACTGGCCGGACGTGAACCTGGTCCGGGTTGTCCACTAGCGCTTTCGCGATCGCTTCGATGAGCTCCTTCATCTGACCTCCCTTCTACCGAGCCCTCCGGTGCGCAACAAGGAAAGATTCCGTCAGAAAATGAACGAGATCGATACGGGTCATCGAGCGGCGAAAGACCGCTTTAGCTGTGTGCCGGGGCGGCCGCGGGCTTCTTCTTGAGGAAGCTTCGAACCGTCTCCGAGGGTTGAGCCCCGCGCCCGACCCAATAGTCGAGCCGCTCGCGATTGAGGACCAGTTCGGGCGGATTCCGCCGGGCATTGTAGTGGCCCAGAATCTCCACAAACCGGCCGTCGCGGGCCTTCGCCCTTTCGATGACCACAATCCGATATGAACTTTGTTTCTTGGCTCCCGTGCGAGCCATGCGAATTCTCAGCAATCAAACCCCCTTGAGTTTAGTTATGGTAGGGGCGGGTCTTAGACCCGCCCCTACAACCTATGCAGTCCCGCCTGCGCCGGCGGGCATCTTGAGGCCGGCGAGTTGCCGTCCGAACATGCCCTTACCCAGGGTCTTCATCATCTTCTTGGTTTGCACGAACTGCTTCAACACCTGATTGACCAGCTGTACGTTCGTCCCGCTGCCGCGGGCGATGCGCTTTCGCATTTTGCCGTTGATGATTTCGTGATTGTTCCTTTCGCGCAGGGTCATGGAGTCGATGATCGCCTCGATGTGGACCAGTTCCTTTTCATCGATCTTCATTTTGCCCGCGTCCTTGAAAATTCCCACTTTGGGCAGCATGCCCATCATCTGATCGACCGGGCCGAGGTTGCGCATCTGGCGAAGCTGGTCGCGGAAATCGCCGAGCGTAAACGTATCGTTGACGATCTTGCGCTGGACTTCCAGGGCCTTCTGCTTGTCGATGGTCTGTTCGGCCTTTTCGATCAGCGACAGCATGTCGCCCATGCCCATGATGCGGCCGACGATGCGTTCAGGATAGAAGACGTCCAGGGCGTCATACTTCTCGCCCGTGCCGATGAACTTGATGGGCTGGCCCGTGACGTGATGGATCGAAAGGGCCGCGCCGCCGCGAGCGTCGCCATCGAGCTTGGTCAAAATGACGCCGCTCGTTCCCAGCCGCTCGTGGAATTCCTGAGCGCTGCGCACGGCGTCCTGGCCGATCATGGCGTCCGCCACCAGCAGAACTTCGCTAGGCCGCAGGCGGGTTCTCAGGTCGCTGACTTCCTGCATCATCTGCTCATCAATATGAAGCCGACCGGCGGTATCCACAATCAGCACGTCGTGTCCGCGGTCGGCGGCGTCTTTCCGAGCTGCCATCGCCAGTTCTATCGGAGACGTAATTCCTTCACCCGCGAAGCAGGGAATCGAAATATCTTTGGCGATAATCGCCAGTTGCTCGCGCGCCGCGGGGCGATAGACGTCGGTCGAAACGAGCATGGGGCGACGTTTCTTCGCGGCGAGCCAGCGGGCAAGTTTTCCTGCCGTAGTCGTTTTGCCCGAGCCCTGCAACCCCACAATCAGGAATACGGTGGGGAAATCCTTGGAAAAGGTCAGCAGCGCCGCGTCGCCACCCAGGATATGGATCAACTCGTCGCGAACGATTCGGACGACTTCCTGCGCCGGACTGAAGCTGGCCTGAACCTCCTCGCCAAGTGCCCTGACTCGCACTCGGTCGAGCATTTCTTTGACCACTTTCACGTTGACGTCCGCTTCAAGCAGGGCGATGCGGACATCTCTCAACGTCTCGTCCACGAGCGGCTCGCTCAAGACGGCTTGGCCGCGTAAGGTCTTGAAAACGCGCTGGAATTTGTCCTGTAATGCGTCGAACATGTCCCTGGTTCTCTTGCGCCCCTCGGAGGAACAGTTTTCCCCCCAGGGCGTCCGTCCTGGCACAGCCCCCTTCAACAGGCTGCTGGAAAGTCTATTTTACACGGGATTAGGCGGATTTGGGAATGGGAGATGTAGGGGCACGGCACGGCGTGCCCATTCGCGCCCGCATCGGCCTTCTGGCAAAAAACGCTGCCTGGGGGGCTCGGCAATCCCGCGACGCGACCAGTGCCGGGAGGAAAAGGCTCGCGGAATCAAAGAAGACAAGTCCCTTCGTAAACCCGCAGAGCGCATGCCATATTCTCTACAATGGGTGAAGATGAGCAAGTAGCGCAGACCAGTTCTGGAGGTCTGCGGCTTTGGGGGACACTGTCGTGCACAACCTCGACTACGACATCGACCGATGGGGAAACGCCCGGTGCGTCGCCGACGGGCAGACGCAGGGACCGTGCGCCAACTGGAGCTTCAACACCAGCACCAATCGCATCTCGACGTCCGGCGTCACCTATGACGCGGCGGGGAACATGATCACCAGCGACACAGGCGTAACCTTTCAATATGACGCCGAGGGCCGGATGGTGTCGACCAATAGCGGTTCTTACGGGACGGAGATCAACAACGCCCTGGGGCAGCGAGTGGACCACACCTGGCCGGGGAACCGGCTGGTTTGGCTGTATCATCCCGATGGCACCGAGATGGCCGACTACTGGCAGGTGCCGTACAACGTTTGGGGGAACGTCTACTTCAACTTGGGCGGGCGGCCGGTGGCGAAGTACATGGGGGGGCGGCTTGGTTCTTTCACGCCAACGCGCTGGGCTCGACCAGCATGATCACCGACTGGAGCGGCAGCGTGCGGCAAAAGGAGCTATTCTATCCCTACGGGCAGTTCTGGGCGTCGGGAGGCGATGTCGGGTCGTTCCGCTTCGCCAGCCTGCGCGAGACTTTCCCCTTCAACGAATCGGAAGTCTTCATGTCCCAGACCCGCGACCACCACTCGCGCCTCTACCGCTGGATGACCCCCGACCCGCTGGCGGGCAATATCCTGAATCCCCAATCCCTCAACCGCTACGGCTACGTGATGAACAACCCG
>JACQNR010000032.1 GCA_016202975.1 Acidobacteriota bacterium | reverse complement strand
CCAGCTCGACGAGCAGCGGGTTCGATCTATCCATGGCCACGGGCCTGCTGGCGCTGGCGCACGGCGGCACGGGCCAGTCGAGCTGGACCGCGGGCCGCTGCGTGCGCGTCAACAGTGCCGGAAGCGCGCTCGAATCGGCCGCAGCTGATTGCGGCACGGGCGGTGGCTCCGCCCCAATCGCCTCGGCCACGGTTTCCGGCACGGTCAAGACGGACAGCACAGTTGGCGACCCTGTCGTGTATCTCACCACGACCGCCGACACTCTTCTCGCCGGCAAGACGGCGACGTCACGAAACATCAACACCACCTCACCGCTTTCCGGCGGAGGCGACTTGAGCGCTGACCGGACGCTTTCCTGCCCATCCTGCGAAGTTACGGGCAATAAGAACGCCGCCAGCGGCTATGCAGGGCTCACCGCGGGCACGAAATTGAACACCGCGCAGGGGCAGGAGGTGTGGAGCGTCACCGACCTCACCGACTATGCCTCGACCAGCGGCACCGGCGCGGCGGCGATTCGTTCCACCATCACCTCGCCTTCAACCAACGACGTCCTGGCCTGGAACGGCACAAACTGGATCAACCAAGCGCCTTCGGGCGGCAGCAATCACGACATCCTGAGCACGACGCACTCGGACAGCACAGCAGCCTCCGCAGTGCGCGGCGACATGATCGCCGCCATCGGCGCTACAACCAGGTGGCAGCGCGTGGCGCACAGCGCGACAACCGGAGGCTATTGGAAGTGGAACGGGACCGACGTCGTTGCGTCCAGCGGAGCGGCCTCAGGGACCGGATCTTGCGGCGCAAATACATGGGCCTCTACCTTGAACGCGGACGCCGCCCCAACCTGCACGCAGCCCGCATCGTCGAACCTCAGTGACGCCTCCAACGTGGCGCTCTATAACAATGGCTCAAAGACCTGGGGGGCAAATTCAGACTTCACGTGGAGTTTTGACGATAGCGGAGCCAGCAGCCCGACGCTGGCCTTTGCAGCCGGCTCCGCGACGCTGAGTGCTGGGGGAAGCAATCAAAACCTGACCCTGACGCCAAGCGGCACCGGCTACGTGAAGCTGAACAATCGCGTTGGAGTAGGAGATTCGGCAGTATCCGCCAACGTCCTGGTTGAGGGGCTCAAATCTTTTGCAAATCCCACCGCCAGCCAATTCGGCCTGGTGGGAACCATTCGCGGAGCGGAAACCTCCGCCTCAAATTCCAATGCCCTGGTCGGGGGACAATTTACAGCGCAGATTACGGCAGCGAACACGCAAAACTGGACCAACAGCCCCGGTCAGGCAGGGGCCATAGGCCAATTCGCCATGGATGCCGGGGTGACGGGAACCGTATCGAACGCTCAAGCCTTTCTTTCCAACGCTACGGTCTCGGCAGGAACGCTGACAAATTTCTATGGCCTTCACGTGACCGATGCAACAGGAGCGGGCACGCTGAACAACCAATACGGAGTCTACATTGAACCCCTGGCCAAAGGGGCAACGTCGAATTACGCCATCTACACAGCAGGCACGCAGCCGGCGCGATTCGGCGGAACGGTCAATGCGGTTTCGGGCTTTCAAGTCAACGGCGCCGGAACCAGCGGGCGTTACCTGAAGGGGGACGGGACAAACTTTGTTGTTTCTTCCGGCTCGGCCTCGGGAGTGGGAAGCTGCACCAACCAGGCCGTGACCGGCCTCAATAGCGATGCTGCGCCCACCTGCACGACGATCACCAGCGCCTATACCAGCGGCACCTTTACGCCCGCCGCTGAAGTCCTTTCGGTGACCGACCTCACGACCTATTCGAGCACCAGCGGCAACGGCACGCAGGCGATTTTGAGCACCATCACCACGCCGGCGAGCAATGACGTGTTGACTTGGAATGGCAGCAACTGGATCAATCAAGCACCGTCGGGCGGCTCGGCGCACAACATCTTGAGCGCGACGCATTCCGACTCGACCACCGCCAGCGTTGTGCGCGGCGACCTGATCACCGGCCAGGGTGCATCGCCAACCTGGCAACGTCTCGCCAAGGGCAGCGCCAGCCAGTGTCTTCAGATGGACGGGTCGGCGGTGGATATCGTCTGGGGCAGTTGCGCGGGCGCTGGCGGCGGCGACAATGTCAGCGTAAATGGCACAGCGGCTTCGGACGCAGATTTTGACGACGCGACGCCAGCGGCGGAATCTGGCTACCAAAACGTGAAATGGCAGAAGGATGCCGGCTCACCGAACAATATTTCCGCCGAGGTGCCCTTCGCCACGGGCTCGCTGGCGGGGACGGTTTCCACCACAACGCAGACGTTCGCAGGCGACAAGACCTTCAATGGCAACGTGCTTTCGGACGCCTCCACGACAAATCGCAGTTTCCTCCAGCTTCTCATGGCACAGCCGGGCGTGGCGGGGACGCGCGATAGTCATGATCTGTTGCAACGTGGAACCTCATACGATACCGGCGGGCACAATGCCGATTGGAAGAGTTTCGTCAACGTCACGGCAAATGGCGGCGCTTCGCGCTGGAGATTACAGAATCGCTTGGATGCCGCGAGCTTTGCGGACAAGCTGATCGTCGAGAGCACCGGCTTTATAGGCGTTGGCACGGGCTCTAATGCACTAAAGGGCGGCCTAAACGTCTCGGACGGCAGTGCGCCAGTCACCTCAGGCTCGGGACTGTCGGACAGCGATGCTCGGGCGGTGCGGGTGTTTGGCGCGGGCGGGGCCTTCTATCTGGGGCGGGACATCACAAATTCGATTGAGTATCTGATGGGCTCAAGCAGCTCCAGCGGCGGGGCGATCATGGGTTCAGTCACCAATCATCCTGTCTTTTTCAGAATTGCCAACACTGACGTGGTGGAGATCAACGCCTCCGGCCATCTGCTCTTTCTGAGCGATAATACACAAGACATCGGAGCAAGCGCAGCGACCCGCCCCCGGACGGGCTACTTTGGAACCTCGGTCGTCACGCCCACCGTCAACGCCAGCACAACGCTTCAAACCAACGGCACCACGCGCATTGATTCTTCGGGAAACGTCAACAACGTAAGCCTGAACGCCGAAGGAACAGGCAACAACCTTACCACCGTCAGCAAGATCTACATGATCGCAGCGGGATGCGACAACGCCACGGCGGCGGCGGCTTGGGATTTGCCCACCTCTGGCGCTGCGGGCAAAGCCTGCCTGGGCACCGGGCCGCGTTTTGGCGTCTTAACGTTTGCCGACGCGGCCACAAGTTCGGCATACACAAACTTCCGCCTGCCTTCGGACTGGACGGGCAACGTCGATCTGACGCTGCTTTATACGGGCGACACCAATTCCGCCAATAACATCGTCTGGCAGCCCGCCGAATCCTGCGTGGCGGACGGCGAGGATTTGCTGGCGGCAAGCTTCACGACGACGACGAGCGCCACGGGCGCAGGACCAACCACGGCCGGGCAGCGCAAGAGCTTGGATTTTTCGAGCATGACGATGACTGGCTGCGCGGCGGGCGAAACCATGTTTCTACGCATTCAGCGCCTGGGCGCGGACGGCTCGGACGCCTATACAGGAGTCGCACAGCTGCTCGCCGTCGAGATGACCATTCGGAGGCAGCAGTGAGGAGTTATTCGGTTTTCGATTTTCGATTTTCGATCATGCTTGCCACTCTGTGCCTCTGTGGCTCTGTGGCAATGGCTGACACTGCCGACCAGAATCCCACCAGCGATGAGGCGGTGAGCGGGACTTGGGACGGTACGGCGGGTTCGCGCTACACCGTCGTGAATGACCATCCCGATTCGAGCGGGAGCAGTTTTCTCACTCACGGAACGACGGCGGGCAACCTGACCTTCGGGTTTTCGGCTTTCAGTATTCCCGCTGGTTCGACGATCACAAACGTACAAGTGATTTATTACGACCAAAAAACCGCCTCTCAGTCAGCGGCGGCGGCAGGACGGCTGAAAGTTGGAGGCAATTACTACAACGCCTCGACCCATAATCCTGCCAACGGGACGTGGACACTTCGCACTGATACCTGGACAACTAACCCGAAGAGCGCGGTGAATTGGACAGTGGACGACGTGAACGGTTCGGGGTCGAACAATCTTCAAGCGTTCGGTTTTTTCTCCAGCGATGCCAGCCCGACCGTGCGCTTTTCGTCGGTCATCGTGCGTGTGACCTATACGCTGCCATTGGGCGGGCCGAAGCGCGTCTATATCAGCTGCGCGCGGATTCCCCTGGGCGGCGAGCCGGAAGTGCTCTGGAGGAAACGACTGTGAAGATCTCACCCGCATGTGAAGAAGCGGCGGGCATCTGGACCGGAAAAAGTTCGCGCTCGCCCGTCAGGTGACGGCAGCGGATTCAACGATATCGGGAGGGAAACATGGCTAATGTTGACGCAACAAAAATCCATCAGGGGCCCGGCAAATTGTGGCTGAACTTGAGCGTGCCGGCAAGCGGCAGCCGGCTGATCATCAATTCATCCGGCGATCCCACTGCCGGCTCGCCCATTTTCGCCGGAGCCACGGAAGGCGCGGCGACCGT
>JACQNR010000174.1 GCA_016202975.1 Acidobacteriota bacterium | reverse complement strand
GTCGCGGCCGTGGCTGAGGAAATGTGGAAATCCCTCCGGAGGAGGGATTTCCAAGCGCGGTGGGAGGCCCTCAACGGCCTCGCTTGCCTTGATTTGACAAGCCTTCCACGGCGTGGCATCTCCTCAGCCTGGAACACCACGGATTGAAAGACTTTCCAGCAGCCTTGAGCGACCAGCTCCTGGTGCTTACGCCCCGATCCGAAAAGTGTCACCATTCATGTGAACGAGTACAGTGCCTTGACTTTGTGGGGAAGTCTCGTGTATTGTGAGAGATGACTTCGACAATGGTCGGATTCCGAATTGGTCCTCCGGACACCTTAGACGTTCCCGGACAGCCTCGGACGAGGGAGTAACCCTGTGTCAGCGCGTTGGAAGAATTCCCTTGCCATTCTTACCTTATGCCTTGCGCTGATGCTCTGTGTTTTCCCGGACGTGGGAAAGGCCGAAGAGAAGGGCGGGCAGAAGGGCGGACAAGAGAAATCCACAACTCGGGGCACGGAGTCCCCCCAAACCGTCCCTACGGAAATAACGGATGAGTTTCCCGTGGGTGATATGCTTCCGGACATGCCTGAACCCGATTCCAGTCCCTCCGATCGCTCCGAGCGGGATGCTGGTTCGAGAAGCTCCGTTGCGGGCCCTGACTACCTCATTGGCCCTGAGGATGTCCTGGAAGTAGAAGTCTTCAATGTCCCGGAGCTTAAAAGGGCCGTACGCGTTTCGAATGACGGCATGATTGGCCTGGCGTTGATCGGCCAGGTGAAAGCTGCGGGCTTGACCGTGGATAAACTTCGGGGCCTTCTCGAGTCGCGGTATGGCGAGACTTACCTGCAGAAGCCTCAAATATCTGTTTTTGTGACGGACTTTCGCTCTCAGTCGGTTTCGGTCGTCGGCGCGGTGGAAAAGCCTGGCATGTACCAGCTCTGGGCGCCAAGGAACCTGATCGAAATTATCTCGATGGCGGGCGGGCTGGCCAAGAAGAGTACAGCTACCGCCGGACGGACGCTGGTGATTACGCGCAAGGGTGGTTTTGGAGATCTGCAGGTCGTCGAGGGAATGAGGTTGCTCGCCGACGACAAACTGGAAATTGAAATTCGCAAGCTGCTCTATTCCCAGGATGCTGGACTGAACATCGCGATCAAGCCCTTTGACACGATCAGTGTGTCGAAAGCGGATTTGATTTATGTGGTGGGAGACGTCCGAAAACCTGCAGGTATCGTCATGGAGGACCGCGACGAGTTGACGGTTCTGCAGGCCCTGGCGATGGCAGAAGGGCTCAATCGAACGGCGTCCAAGAACAAGGCCAAGATTTTCCGAAAAAGTGAAGACGGCGGAAAGATCGAAATTCCCATCAAGCTGGGTGACATTCTTAAGGGCAAAGCCCCCGACACGGCGCTGGCGGCGAACGATATTCTGTTTATCCCCGACAGCACGGGGAAAATCATGGCCCAGAGGGCCCTTGATACTACTATTGCCACTGTTAGCGGCATCATCATTTGGCGTCGCTAGCGACGGGCAAAATTTGAGTAAGCGGCAGGACCGTTGGACGAGATCGAAATCCAACAACCCAACCCGTCAAATAGCCTGGTCAAGGCTGAGTTTCCCGCAGCCCTGGACCCTGGTATCCTGGAAGTCGCCCCGGAAGGGTTTCGCCACCTTCATGATTACCTGCAGATCATCCTGAAACGGCGATGGGCGGTGCTGACCTGCTTCATCGTGGTTTTCTCCTCGGTGGCTATTGGGACCCTCAAGCAGAAGCCAATCTATCAAGGACAGGTGCTCATTGAAATCAATCCCGAGCAACCGAATGTTCTAAATTTCAAAGAAGTGCTGCAGATAAGCGGAGTCGACGTCGACAGCTACCGGGAGACCCAGTATAAGGTCTTGCAGAGTCGCACGCTTGCCGACCGCGTCGTCCAGACCCTTCACCTCTATAGGAATCCGGAGTTCTACCGCAATCGTGGGTTGTTCGGCCTGTATAATACGGATCCCGAAATCCTCCCTTCCAAATCGGATTCAGATCCACCCGATGTCCTGGGCGAATACTACCGGAACAGCCTTGAGCATTTCACGGATTCCATAAGTGTGCGCCCGGTCCGGCGGAGCAACCTTGTGGAGGTAGCGTTTTACTCCGAGGATCGCAAGCTCGCCGCACGTATTGCCAACCAGCTTGCCAACGACTATATCGAACAAAACCTGCAGGTGAAATGGGATGAGACTGTGAAGGCCTCGGAATGGCTTCAGGGGCAATTGATAGGCCTGAAGGCCAAACTTGAAAAGTCCGAAGATGCCTTGCAGGCTTACGCCCAAGCCAACTCCATCCTTTTCGTTGAAGAAAAGAAAAATCTTGCTAACGAGCGCATGGCACAGCTTCAGACCGAATACACCAAAGCCCAGTCGGATAGGTTTCAGAAAGAGGCTCTTTACGGTCTGGTGCAAGAGGGAAAGGTTCAGGATCTGCCGGGATTTCTATCAAACCGGCTGGTCCAGGACCTGGCCGTGCGCCTTTCAGAGTTGGAGCGCGATTATGCGCAATTGACCTCTACAGTCAAGCCTGACTACCCCAAGGCCGTGGGCCTCAAGAATCAGATTGACACGTTGCAAGGGGCGCTCGAGCGCCAGAAGAAGGCCCTGGCCCAGAACATAGTTGATGAATACACCGCGGCCGTTGCCAACGAGAAATACTTGGCGGATGCTCTCGAAGGACAGAAAAAGGAAGTCAACGAGATTGCGGAAAGGTCCATCCAGTACAACATCCTGAAGCGCGAGGTGGATACCAGCAAGCAGCTTTATGAGGGCTTGTTGCAACGCTTGAAAGAGTCACAGGTTTCTGCGGGCTTGAAGGCAAGCAACGTCCGCATTGTGGACTCGGCCGAGGAGCCCCAAAAGCCTGTCAAGCCTCGTGTCCTGCTTAACCTCGCCCTGGGCGTGATTGTGGGCTTGGGACTTGGCATCGGGCTCGCCTTCTTCCAGGAATATCTGGACAATACGATAAAGACGCCGGACGAGGTGGAGAATCTTCTGCGGCTGCCCTCGCTGGGCGTATTACCCTCCATGATAGCGGGCTTAGAAGCCAAGGGGACAGATGGAAAATCACTCAGCCTTGCTTCTACGAAACAAACCCCTCAGTTGGCCCCTGCGGTTCAGACCAACCCTCAGTACCTGGAGGCTTTCCGCTCGTTACGGACTTCAATTCTGTTGTCTGCCAATCCAGTCCCGAAGCTGCTGCTGATTACGAGCGCTTTGCCCGGCGAAGGGAAGACGACTACGACCGTCAATTTGGGTGCGACCCTGGCTAGCCTCGGCAACAAGGTTGTCATCGTCGATTGTGACATGCGGCGGCCAGCCTGCCATCGGTCTACGGGCGTGCAAAACAAACCGGGCTTTGTCCAATGCCTGACCGGACAAGTGGATCTGGTAGAGGCGATTCTGCCCGTCCCCGGGGTCGAGAATCTCCACGTTATCCCCTGCGGGCCTATCCCACCCAACCCGGCGGAAGTGCTCTCCGCATCCCTCACATTTGAGTTGCTACGCAGGCTGCGCGGGGAATTCGAGTACGTTCTGGTGGACTCTCCTCCGTTGTTGAGCGTTGCCGACAGCCGGATCCTCGCCACGGCGGCGGATGCCGTGGTGCTTGTGGTGCGGGCTTTCTCCACGCCGTATGACGCGGTGCGCCGAGCGCGCTCATTGCTGTACGGTGCCGGCGCCCGTATTTTGGGCGTGGCGCTCAACGACGTCGACATTCGCCGGGAAGGTTACTCTTACAGCCACTACTACCGGTATGGGTACGGCTACGGCTATGGGTACGGCAGCCATCCCTCGGAGGAGTCCGCCCACCAGGAAGAAAAGAGCTAGAATAGCAACCCAATCTCCACTTCAGCCCGTGTCATGCGCGACCAGTCTATTTCCAGTGCCGGCTGGGGGTGAGCCCGCGAGGGGGCGTTGCATCCCGCGCCCGGTGGGATGAAACCTGGGGCGAAAACGGTGCGCCCGGCGTCGCACGCCGAGACCGGGGTAATCCTTGCGAAGAGGCAGGGAGGTTGATGGCTGAGCCACTGGAAATCCATGGCAGTCTGCTGGCCCGCAATACCGTCCTGAATCTGGCGGGGCACGCGGTTCCTTTGGTGGTGGGGCTGGTCAGCATCCCTTACGTCGTCAGGGGACTCGGCAATGAAGGGTTCGGCATACTCTCGATCGCCTGGGTGCTTTTGGGCTATTTCGGTTTGTTCGACCTGGGGCTGGGGCGCGCCACCACCAAGTTCGTAGCAGAATGCCTGGGGCGAGGGGAGATGGAGCGTCTGCCCAGGTTGGTTTGGACGTCTCTCGGGTCTCAACTGGTCTTTGGATTAATCGGGAGCCTGATCTTCGGGATATTCGTTCCGGTTCTGGTGGATCGCATCCTGAAGATTCCGCCTGCCCTCCTCCGTGATGCAAAGCTCAGTTTCTGGTTGCTGGCTGGTTCGCTCCCGGTCGTCCTGGCCACGACCGCCCTGCGCAGCGTTCTGGAATCGGCGCAGCGGTTTGACCTGGTCAATTACGTCAAAGTTCCTGCCAACATCTCGGTGTTTCTTCTTCCGGCGATTGCCGTTGCTTTCGGCCTGCACCTTCCGGGCATTATTCTGCTGTTGGTCCTCTCACGCCTGGTCGCCACGCTTGCTTATCTGGACCTTTGTGTGAAGCTTTTCCCGACACTGGCACACAAATTCTCCGTGGATTCGGCATTGTTGCGTCCGCTGCTGTCCTACGGGGGGTGGATAACGGTTTCAGGGGTGGTGAGCCCAGTTCTCGTCTACCTGGATCGCTTCGTGATCGGAGCGCTCATCACGATGGCCGCGGTAGGTTACTACACAGCCCCGGCGGAGATGGTGGGCCGACTCTCGATATTCCCGGGCAGTCTAATTGTGACCCTTTTCCCCGCCTTTAGTAGTTTGGACGCCTTTGGAGCCAAAGAGCGGCTGGAGAATCTCTATGCGCGCTCGATCAAATTCCTCCTGTTGACACTTGGCCCGGCCTTGGTGCTTCTCGCGGTGTTCGCTCGGCAGCTTCTTCAGTTCTGGTTGGGTTCTGACTTCGCGACGCACAGTACCATCGTTTTGCAGATCCTTGCCGGGGGCGTCGTCCTGAACTCCCTCGCACTCGTTCCCTATACCCTGATCCAAGGACTGGGGAGGCCGGACGTGACAGCGAAATTCCACCTGCTGGAGCTGCCTCTCTACGCGGTGCTGGTTTGGGTTCTGGTCGAGCGGTGGGGGATCTCCGGGGCAGCCATTGCTTGGACGATGCGGGTCAGCCTCGATGCGCTTCTGCTTTTTGGCGCCGCCTGGCGTCTCAGGTTCGCGTCGGTTCGCACCTTGGCCGAAAACGGCCTCCTGAAAAGTTTCCTGGCCGTTCTCATGTTTGCTCTCGCCCTGGCACTTGCGGTTCAGTACGGATCGGTGCTCCTGACACAGATTGCCTTGAGCGCACTCCTGCTTGGGCTGTTTACCATCGGGGCGTGGCGCTTCGTCCTGGATAATGGGGATCGAACGTTTCTGGCCGGAGCAACAGGCCAAGTCCTCGCTTCACTTCGCAGCGCCTAGTGAGCATGGCGCAGGGGACCGAGCATAACCGCGCGTGAGCGGGGGCGTAGGTAGCCACTGCGGCGGGGTTGCATGGCAGCGATTTGCCGAAGCAGAGGTCTTGGGTGATCGTTTTGTGGACCCAGATGGGGAACCAGCACAGAATTGCCTTTTCTGAGGACTGGAAACAATGGGGTCGCCGATTATTCTCAGGTTGTGTTCCGGCATTTCACTGCGGTCTCTTTCTGTCGGGCAGAAGAAGACTGGCCGGCGGAAGGCACTAGCACCCGTGAGTCCTGAAGGCGATGGTACCAGGAACGCACGCCGCGGCAGGAGTTTGAGCTGATGCTCAGCCGAGTGAGAACATCGGATCACAGGGCTCTCGGAATCTTGTTTCTGGCTTCCCTCCTCCTTTGTGCAGTCTTTAGCATTGCAGTAGTCGCTAGCCCGATGGCCGCATTATTGGTCGGATTCCTGCTACTTGTGCTGGTAATATTTGGATTTCATCGCCGACTGCTGCATTTCCTGGTTTTTCTTATATTCTTCGAACTTGTCTTGGGCGGATCTGGGCGCTACGTTGAGTTGTCGGACTTTATTTCCTTCCGGAAAGCGCTTTTCGTTTTTACCTGGCTTCTGTTTGTTGTGTTCTGGTTCTACAGGCGAACGAGGCCCCGCTTCCCCCTCTGGTCCTTCCGCGGTTCTTGTTACGCATCCCTGCTCGCGGTCTTTACTTTTCTTTTCTTCGGACTTGGCATCGGGATTCTACATGGCAACGATTTGGGCTTTATTCTCGCGGACTCGCAGGGCTTTCTCTTCCTAACCCTTTCGATACCGCTCTGTTATTTTGCCTGGCGCGCACATATCACTGTCGATTTCTTTCTGGCGGTGCTTGTCGGGTCAACTTCTTTGTACGGGCTGCTCAAAGGATTGCTCTTTTTCGGTCTCCAAACTGGGTATTTCGGGGCGTCATACCTGGCTGATCTGCTTCAGGAGAGTGCGAATCAACAAGTCGTTATAGATCTGATGGGAAGCCACTATCGCATGAACTCAGTAGGGGACGCTTTCCTCATGCTTTCTTTCCCCATACTCGTGGCCGTCGCGTCCTCAGCGAGGGGCCTGCGGGTCAAGCTTGCGGCATCGACAGGAATCGTATTTGTCCTGTTGGGATTGTTTGCGTCAGGTACCCGCGCACTCTGGTGGGGTGCACTTCTTGGCTTGGTCCTTCTTGTCGCGTTGGCGAGATCCCATCAGAGACTTAAGGTTGTGGCTGGCATTCTCGTTGTCATCTTTGTTGCCAGTCAGATATTTTCCGGCGCGTATGGGAGCACAACCGCAAGAATAGCTTCAGCCTTCAATGCATTTGAAGGTGGTGACGATTTTCGCGTCCACCAGATTAATGTTCTGTATGAAATGGCGCGGGAGCGTCCGTTTCTCGGACAAGGGTTTGGTGCCATTGCTCCTGAGGTCAGCATGCACAGGAATAACCCCTATATCTTCGAGATGGAAACCGTGGCGTTTTTGATGAAAATGGGAATTCTCGGGTGTGCGGCCTGGCTTGTCCTTTTCGTGTGGCTGCTGAACGCCTTGTTTCGTGTTTCTCGGTCTCTGACGGATCCAATGCATGTAATGGTCGCCAAAAGCCTTTGTGGTGGAACCTTGGCAATCCTGTTTGCGGGGTCGACGAACCCATGGCTTTCGGTGGCCGTCGGGATGGGTGCTTGTGCGTTCCTCTTTGTGGTTACTGACCTCTTGCGACAGGAGATTCCCCTGCCGGAGGAGGATGCGAAGACTGCGTCTCGAGCCAGCCGTGGACCATTTGGCTTGTTCGCGAATTCAAGTCCAATAAATGGGGCGCCGAAAGCAAATAGACACTCTTGATCTGATGAGATGCGAGGGGAGCGGAGCCCAAGGATTGCGAACAGGAAACTGGTTATGTGTTTTGTTCGCCGGCAAGGAGGCGCCCGCGAAGCGGATCGAGCCTCACGTGAAATCTGAAGCCCTCATACTGGTTTTGGAGAATGGCGTGGCCGGCGTGATTCGCCCGCAACAGCGCCCCCGGCGTAATTCCAAGGCGTGGGAAGCACCTATTGGCCAACGATGGGCGCAGGATTGATTCTCCAGGTAACCAGTGGCATGGCACCGGGGACAATCAGTCGCGCGTGTCTATTTACTTTTAGCAGTTGCTTTGGCAAGCTCGTAATCGTTTGCTGAATCCTGCATGAGAAGGTATCGTTCACCCGTTGACTCCGTGCAGGGGCTGTCATCTTGCAGCCTATTTCCGTTGGGATCGGGGGTTTCGTGCACATCGCACCTGAGATCCTAATCTGCTACGCGATTTCTCGGGAAACTGGTGTCTTCGGGGAGGGCGGCCTAAGGCCGGCTCTGGAATGGGTGGTCGCCCGACGCCATCGCCTGTCCGTTGGGGGTGGTGCATGAATCCAATGAAGCCAGGAGGGGTGGCAGGAATGCGGCTCGGACCTAAGGGGGCTCGGAATTTCCTCCCTTCTGCCTTGGCGTTCATTTCCATACCAATCCTTCTTACCCTTTTCATCTTGGGCATCTTCCCCTGGCGTTTTCTTGTGGGATTCTTATTCGGCACGGCGAGTTTGGCGTTCGCGCTTTGGCGGGCAGGAAAGGATTGCGACTCTCTTCACCCGGTTCGAGTGTTCGGGGCCACCTGGTGCTTGTGCATCGGGCTGGCATCCCTGAAACTGACTACTGCCATTTCTGACTGGCACCCTGCCATGTGGGCTTACGTGTTGACGGCACTCATTTGCTTTACAGGCGGGTTCTGGGTGGTTACTCACTACCTGAATAAGAACCTGGCGCGTCCCGTGGGGGCATCGAAACCCGAACTCCCTGATTCGGAATTGCTTGCTCCGCGCCGGGCCCTGGTGATCGCCTTCATTTGCCTGGCGATCGGCCTTGCCGCGCTGAGCTACGAGTATTATCTCATCGGCGAGGTCCCGATCTTTGCCGAAGACATCGATGCGGCCCGCACCAAATTCTTCGCTACGGCTGGTCAGTGGAGTCACCCCGAATTTGACACGCTTTTCAATAAATTCATCGGCGTTACGACCATATTGTGTAAATACGCTGCCTATTTGTGCCTCATTCTACTCATCCAGCGGGGCCGCAAGTCGCTGCTCCAAAAGTGTCTCGCACTAGTCATCGTCCTTAGCGGGTCTTTCTCTCTCGTTAGTCAGGGAGGGCGTGGATTCATCTTCGAGCTCGTTTTCTTTGCGGGTGCCTTTACTCATTACCTGCGTCAACGATGGCGCTTTAAGCATTTGGCGTTGGCGGCATTTGGGCTTTTTGTCTTGCTCTCATTCCTGGGCTACATTCGTCATGGAGCTGATCGGTCGTTCGCCGCCTATGCCCAAATCGAGGGTCTGAGTAATCTGCCCCAGGGCAGGTTATGGGATAGCGTGACTTTGGGGTACCATTCGCTGACTGGCCCTCTGGAGATATTTTCCCGGTTTACGGAAGACTTGCCTGCAGTGCGTCCTCCGTCGTCAGGTTTCCTGTTCTATTCCCTCCACCGCTTTGTCCCGCGGACCGGCATACAGGAATTTGTCTACAACCTGTATCAGGGAACAATCACTGCCACTTTCTTGGGAGAGTTTTACGGGGACTTCGGAGTGTTGGGCGTGATCTTCGGCCCATTCTTTTTGGGAATGATCTATGGGTATGTATACTATCGGGCGCTGCGCTACAAGAGCCTTTATTGGGTTTGTATCCTGGTGATTTTCTTGGGAATGCTAGTTTACTTCTACCACATCAATTTCTTTTCACAACAGATTACCTGGATCCTCGATTTGATTGGAATGGGCGGTTTGATACAGGTCTGCAAGGTGGGGGGTAAACAGTCTATCTTTTCATTCCTCCGCCGAGGCGCCATGGCAGGCCCGCAGCCGAGCCTTGCCCGCGCCGCATTTCACAGGTGATGCCGGTGATTAGAGCGAAGATGTCTTTGACCGGGGCGTGCGTTCAGCACACCGTGTCCCATGGGAAGTCTGACAACCTCATGCTGGATCAGAGAAATTGCGCGGCCGAGTTCATTCGAGATGATGAGGGGGGAAACTCGGTCGTAAGACACGGTGAATTGCGAGCCCTTGTCGTCCTCTCCCTTTGGCTCGTGGTCTCGATCTCTCTCTGGGGTCAGCAACGTCAGGCCTTGAACACCGGCAGCAATGAGAATCCGACTTACTTCCAACGCGTGGGAGCCGGCTATTGGCCTTCGACGGGCGCAGGCCTGATTCTCAACGTGCGCCCTGGGACAACATTCTGCGGAAATGCTCAGCACTTGGCGGGCTACGCCGGTGGGACGTTCCGATTGGCCGACAACATGACGAACTACGTTTACTTTGATGCAAGGGCGAGTTGTGTCCTAGCCAAGAACACTACCGGGTTTGCACTTGGTCAGATCCCGTTGGCAAGAGTTGTCACTTCGTCAGGCGCGATCCGTCCCATCACGGATGCCCGGAGCGGTACCGTTCAGGCGCTCGGGACCGATTCGGGCGGTCGGTTCGCTACAAAATACCTGAACGGCCTGCGCTTCGCCGACCAGTTCCCGGGGGTGACAGGGACAGCGAAACAGGACGCTGCCATGACGGATATAGGCGCCTCAAATGTGGGCTTGGTGGTCATCCCGCCGGGAACGGGAAGCGGCCAGGCCACGAGCTACTCCAACCAGATTGGCGTCCTGGATTTTCGCCAGACGGTTGACCCCATTTCCAACTTCGCCACCGACCCGGACAGAACGCCTCTGATATTACTGGAAAATTTCCAGGGCGAATTGACTACTAAGCCGTTAACAGGGACGGTCACTCTAATCAAAGGCTCAACGGCAGTAACTGGTGTGGGCACGAAATTTACCACCGAGCTTTCGGGTCACCTCGGACGGTCGATAAGGCTCCGGGCCGACGCTTCGACGGGTTGGGCAAGAGTGGCGTCCGTTATCGACGATACGCACGCCACCTTGGCGGGTAACTACAGCGGGACCGGAGGGACGGGGGCGGCTGTGTATTTCGTGACGCAACTCGGGTTCGTGGTGCGTAACCTGGCAACGGCGGGGACACCCAATACGGCTTCTGGAGGCGAGTCCGTTGGCATAACCGTCGTTTCCAAACGTTCTGGCGGCTCGCGGTCGATATGGGGCCAAAACATCAACCTGGCCTATGACACTCCTGTGTTAGCTTCGGACGCACAAACGGAGGGCATGGAGATCGATGTCAGCAATAACTCGTCCTTGGATGACGTTCCCGGGTTCGGATTCTCCAGCGGGTTGCACATCCTCAGTGCCGGCTCCAAGAAGCCGATGTACGGACTCTCCGTCCTCAGCTCAACCGGACTTGCCAACACCAATTCTTTCCAGCGGGGCATCTGGATTGGGAACTACAGTCAGCAAGGACTGTACATCGACGGCGGGACGAATCACATTTACCTGGTTCCATACGCAGACAACTCGAAACCAATGTTGGTTGGAAGGAATTCCGCCGATAGCGCCACGCGCTGGCGGATCAACAACGATGGCTCGGCGCGCTTTGACGGCCCAGTGGGACTTGCGACCGACAACCCTAACCCGACATCGCGGCTCCACGCCTACGTGGCGGCGGACGCATTCAAGATTCCAGTGCGCCTGGAGAACGACAACAACGGTGCTGGGACCGTGGGATTGGGTCTGGGGGTTGCGAGCTCCGGCAGCGAGAGTTCGAATGTCAAGGCCGGATTCGCATTGACGCGGAATTTGTCCAACGGGCGCGGCGATGCGTGTCTGTTTAACCGCCTGGCCAACGACGCCGCGGACTTCACCCCCAGCGACTGGTTCATTTGCAACCGCGGCGGCGGGTATATGGGAAGAACAGAGATTCGTGCTCAAGGTGCGGATCAGGACGTGGTTCTGACCCCCTCGGGAGCGGGACACGTTACGACCTCCAGGCAAATCCAGACTAAGATCGCGACGGGCACTCCTCCATTTTCTGTTGCCAGCACCACCCCGGTGGCCAATCTGACGACTGTACCGCTGACTTACAGTTCCACGGGGGTACAGCAGACAGGAGTGCATCTGGTTTCTGGAAATTGCAGGATCGGAACGGACTGCGCGGTGACTCTGGCAGGCGAGGCGGCGTTCACTGACAGCACAACCTATCGGTGTACGGCCAGTGACAACACCGCCGCGAACCCGGTGGTGGTGAATCAGTCGAGCGGATCAAAGTTTGTCATTACCGGAAACCCCTCCGATATGGTTAGCTACATCTGCGTGGGTAACTAGGAAGGGTTGCCCCTCCAGTGTTTTGGCGGGTCGCGCCGGAGGTTGGGCCTGACGAGCCAGACGGGACAGGGCCAGGCGAGGGAGTTATCCTGCCGTGTAAGCGTACTTTCAGCGAGGATCAATTGGATTCCATCGGCCAGACTATCCCTGTAGTCATCCTGTGCGGAGGCATGGGCACGCGCCTTCGGGAAGAGACGGAATACCGCCCTAAGCCCATGGTGGAAATCGGCGGCCGGCCCATCCTCTGGCACATCATGAAAGGATACGCCCATCACGGCTTCAAACACTTCATCCTGTGCCTGGGGTACAAGGGCGACAGCATCAAGCAGTACTTCCTGAACTACCAGACACTTAACAGTGACTTCACAATCCGATTGGGTGAAGACCAGCACCCGGCCCTGCACCGCGCTGGTCCTACGGAGGACTGGACGGTCACACTGGTGGACACAGGTCAGTCAACCTTGACCGGGGCGCGCGTCAAGCGGGCCGAGCCACACGTGAAGTCGGACACCTTCATGCTGACCTACGGCGACGGCGTGGCCGACGTTGACATTCGCCGACTTTACGAATTCCATCGCTCGCACGGACGCATCGGAACGGTGACCGGTGTGCGGCCTTACTCGCGCTTTGGCGAGCTGGTGGTCGGAGACGGACAGGTAAAACGCTTCAGCGAGAAGCCTCAGGTAGACGAGGGAATCGTGAACGGCGGCTTCTTCGTGTTCAACCGAAAATTCTTCGACTATCTCTCGCCGGACGAGTCCTGCGTCCTAGAGCATTCCCCCCTTGAGACCCTGTCGCGCGACGGGCAGTTGATGGTCTACCAGCACACCGGTTTCTGGCAGTGCATGGATACGTATCGAGATTTCCTGGCCTTGAACGATATGTGGAATAAAAATCCAGCGTGGAAGATTTGGGACAAATGACCCCCCCCGGCGCATTCTGGAAAGAGAAGAGTGTTTTCGTGACCGGCGCTACCGGCCTGGTGGGGTCCTGGCTGGTGAGAGACCTCGTGGATTGTGGGGCGAAGGTCGTTGCCCTGGTGCTGGATGCCGACCCTTACTCGGAGCTCTACCTCAGCGGCTGCGTTCAGCGCGTTCACGTCGTGAACGGCAGGCTGGAAGATTATTCGACGGTGGAGCGGGCCATCGTGGCACACGAATGCGACACGATTTTCCACCTGGGGGCACAGGCGATTGTCAGCGTGGCCCAGCGGTCGCCCCTCGCAACCCTGGAGACGAATGTTCGGGGCACGTGGAACGTGCTCGAAGCCTGCCGCCTTCACGGCGACCTCGTGAAACGCGTCGTGGTGGCATCAAGCGACAAGGCATATGGAGAGAATCCGACGTTGCCCTACACGGAGGAGATGCCCTTGCAGGGGCGGCAGCCCTATGAGGTTTCGAAGAGCTGCGCGGACCTGATCGCCCAATCGTATTTCCATTCCTACAGTTTGCCCGTCGCGGTGGCTCGCTGCGGGAATATTTTCGGCGGCGGGGATTTGAATTGGACGCGCATTGTCCCGGGAACGATTCGGGCACTCTATCGCGGCGAAGCGCCCCTGATACGCAGTGATGGCCGGTACGTTCGAGATTACCTTTACGTCAAAGACGTTTCTTGCGCCTATCTGTCCCTGGCCGAGCATCTCTCTTCGAAGCAGGTTTCGGGCGAGAGCTTTAACTTCAGCCCGGAGTCGCAAGTCGCGGTTCTGGAGATCGTCGACAAGATCCGGCGGTTGATGAAGTGTGAGCACATCCAGCCAAACGTCCTGAATCTTGCCCGGGGCGAGATTCGGAATCAATATTTATCCTCTGAGAAGTCCCAGAGGATTCTCCATTGGCGGGCTGCCTATAGCCTCGAGCGCGGTTTGGCGGAGACGATTGACTGGTACACGAAGTTCTTCGCGGAGGGTCGAAGTTGACGCCCGCGACGGGGACATGCCGTTCCTGCGCCAGCTCTAACCTGGGAATGGTGCTCTCCCTGGGGCGAACCCCCCTCGCCAACGCCCTGCTCACAGCGGAACAACTGGCGCAGCCCGAAGAGCGCTACCCGTTAGATCTCGCTTTCTGCAGGGAATGCTCTCTTGTTCAGATCCTGGAGACGGTCCCGCCGGAAACGCTTTTTCGGGACTATGCCTACTTCTCCTCATTCTCCGACACAATGCTGCGTCATGCCGAGCGGATCGCCTGCCGCATGGTCCAGGCCCGGAAGCTCGGCGATGCGAGTCTCGTCGTCGAGGTCGCGAGCAACGACGGGTACCTGCTCCAGTATTACCGTCAGAAGGGGATCCCGGTCCTCGGCATCGAACCGGCCGAAAATATTGCCCGCAAGGCGGAAAGTGATCGCGGTATCCGAACACTCTGCGAATTTTTCAGCAGGGAACTTGCGCAAGAGTTGCGCGGACGGGGCGAGCGGGCCGACGTTTTACACGCCAACAACGTGCTGGCGCATGTCGCCGACTTGAACGGCGTGGTGGCCGGTGTGGGGCTTCTTCTCAAAGACAACGGCGTCGCTGTCATCGAAGTTCCCTATCTGAAGGAGATGCTCGACCGATGTGAATTTGATACCATCTATCATGAGCATTTGTGCTACTTCTCGCTGACGGCACTCGACCGCCTGTTCTCCCGGCACGGGTTGGTCATTGAGGACGTTGAGCGACTGCCCATTCACGGCGGCTCGCTGCGAATCTTCGCGGCACCGGTTGAGAGCGCCGTTCGCTCGCCGGCGATCAGCGCGCTGCTCGAGGAGGAGGCAGGCTGGGGCGTCGATGAGCCGCAATCGTATCTGGGTTTCGGCCGGCGCGTGGAGAAGGTCAAGGCGGACCTGAACCAACTCCTGCGATCTCTCGTGGCGCAGGGAAAGCGTCTGGCCGCTTACGGAGCCGCCGCGAAGGGCGCCACGCTGCTCAATTACTGTGGCATCGGCCTCGACCTGCTGGAATTTGTGGTCGACCGCAGTACGTACAAACAGGGGCGATACATGCCGGGCGTCCGGCTGCCGGTCTATCCGCCTTCCAAGCTCCTGGAGTCGATGTCCGATTACGCTCTGTTGCTGACATGGAACTTCGCCGACGAGATTCTCGAACAGCAGGCCGAGTACCGGCGGCGGGGCGGTCGGTTTATCATTCCCATTCCCGAACCTCACGTGGTGGAGCCATGATTGACGGCGTTCAAGTCATTCCCTTACGGCGCATCCCCGACGAGCGCGGGACGGTCCTACACATGCTCAAGAGCACGGAGCCGCACTTTCAGCAATTTGGGGAGATCTACTTCTCCACCATCTACCCGGGTGTGGTCAAGGGCTGGCACAAACATCGCGAAATGACATTGAACTACGCCTGCATCGAAGGCAGGATCAAGCTGGTCCTTTACGATGACCGCGAGGGCTCTGCGACGAAGGGGAAGCTGATGGAAATCTTCCTGGGGTCGGATAACTACTCGCTGGTGATCATCCCCCCCAACGTGTGGAATGGTTTCAAAGGAATGAGCGCCCCCCACGCCATGGTGGCCAATTGCTGCACCCATCCCCACGACCCTTCGCGATCCATGCGGATGGACCCATTCGACAATACCATCCCGTACTCATGGGATGTAAAGCATCACTAAGGATTCCACCGATGCGAGTGCTGGTAACCGGGGCAGCCGGGTTCGTGGGGTCACACGTAACGCGGCAGATTGTTCAAGAAGGCCACGAGGTCACGGCAGTCATCCTTCCGGGTGAATCCACCCAGCGCCTGGCGGATATCACGAATCGGCTGTCGGTGATTCCACTGGACCTGCGCGAGGGCGGCGCGGTCAGCGAACTGGTCGGCACGACCCGGCCGGAGTGCGCCATGCATATGGCTTGGTACGCAGCTCCGGGCAAATACTGGACAGCGCCAGAAAACCTGGATTGCGTGTCCATGACGTTGACCCTCGCCCAGGTTCTCGCCGGAGCCGGATGCGCGCGGTTGGTCGGAGCGGGGTCATGCGCAGAATACGACTGGGGTTACGGATTTCTTTCCGAGAATATCACGCCGCTCAAGCCGCACACCTTGTATGGGTCCTGTAAGAATGCGGCGCGCCAGATGCTGGAAGCGTATTGCGCGCAGACTGGCATGAACTTTGCCTGGACCCGCCTGTTCTACCTCTACGGTCCCGGCGAGGCTCCTGAACGGCTGGTCCCCTCGGTGGCTACGGCCCTGCTGGATGGGAAGACAGCTCGGTGCGGCAGCGGCAGACAGATTCGGGACTTCCTGCACATTCGGGACGTGGCCTCGGCGATTTGGGCGGTGGCAAGGAGCGCGGTGACAGGCCCCGTCAATGTGGGTTCAGGAGAGCCTGTCTCAGTACGAACCATTGTCGACACCATCGCGCGTCAGGTGGGAGGTACAGGCTCGATTCAGTGGGACGCCCTCGCACCAGATTCCGAGGAACCGCCGCTTCTCGTTGCCGATACACGCAAGTTGACGCGCGAAGTAGGATGGCAGCGGAGCATCAGTCTTGACGATGGGCTGCGAGACGCCATCGACTGGTGGCGGCAGCGTGGGCGTGCAATCGCCCAGTCGGCTGGTGTCCAAATCACCGATCCGCTGTGAAGGAAACCAAACCTGCTCGCCCGTGCGGTTGCGAGCGTGCGGCAAACCATGACTGTTTCAGTTTGCATCCCCACTTATAATTCCGCAGCGTACCTTCAGGAATGCATCGAAAGCGTTCTGAAGCAGACCTACCGGGATTTTGAGCTCATCATCTCGGACAACTGCTCGACGGACAGTACCTGCGAAATTGCGCAATCGTACGCGGATTCTCGAATCAAACTTCTCCGGGCCGATCAAAACCGGGGAATGGCTCAAAACTTCAATCAGGCTGTGGGGATGGCGCGCGGGAAGTTTGTGAAGATTCTCTGTTCCGACGACGCCCTCCATCCTCGAGCCCTTGAATTGCAGACGAAATTTCTGGATGAACATCAGGCTGCGGTGTTGGTGACGTGCGCCAGGCAATTCATCGATGCCCAGTCGCGTGACCTGCGGATCGTTCGTTGGTTTTCCCGGGATGTCCTCTTAGGCGGTATCGATCTTAAACTGGTGATCCTGCTTTACGGCAATGTCATCGGAGAACCCTCCGCCACCCTGATCCGAAGAGAAGCTATCGAATGCGCCGGCCCCTTTAAGGAAGGTCTCTCGACGGCCATTGATCTGGAGATGTGGCTACGATTGCTCCACCAGGGGGCGGCGGGCTATATGACATCCTCCTTGTGTTCCATTCGTCAACATCCGCGCATGATGAGCTACGAATACCGCAAAGAAGGAAGTATCCAGGATGCCGTCCTCCGTGTGACGAATGATCTCCTGGGCAGTATCGAAAATGGTTCGATGGTGCGGACGGTCGGTTTTGGGCGCCTGGCGGGAGCTTTTGTTAAACACGCCCTCTATGGTTTCGGTCAGCGATCCTTTCGAGGGCCCCTTCTTACTCTCTGGCGCGCATTCACGCTGGATCCGGGATTTGTCGGCCTGCTCGCCTACTTGATACTCTTCCGCCCCGGCATACTTGGTTTGGCTGCCGATGAGAAAGGCAGGGCAAGAGTTCACACGGGTGGGACGCTTCGATGGCTCCAGGAGGCGGGCCATAGTCAAAGGCATTGAACGCGATGGCCTTACCATCTCCGAACAATTCTTTGCCCGCAGCGTCGGGGTCCTTTCAGTAAGATCAACAAGTTCAAAGAGGTTGTGAAATGGATTCTAGCCAGGGCTCGTTCAAATCGGAGCAAAATCCTGGGCTCACCCCCGCGGCCACTGGGTTGGACCTCACAATTTGTATCTTAAGTTGGAACGCCGCCGATCTCCTCGTCGCCTGCCTCAAGTCTTTGAGACAGATTCGAGCACTCAACCGCATCAATTACGAGGTCATCATCATAGATAACGGTTCTGAGGATGGCAGCGGGGAAGTGGTTCGAAGGGATTTTCCGGAAGTCCGGCTCATTTCCAACATCCGGAACACCGGCTTCGCCGCGGGAAATAATCAGGCCCTTCGAGAGGGCCGGGGCCGTCACTTTCTGGTCCTGAATAACGACACGATCCTGCTCGAGGATTGCCTGACCCAGATGGTTGATTATTTGGATTCCCACCCGAAAGTGGGAATTGTCGGGGGGAGGCTCTTGAATGCCGATGGCTCGACCCAGACCGCGTATTTCCCGCTTCACCTGCCCTCGTTGAAAACCTGCTTTGCGGAGCTTTTCGGGCTGGACCGCCTCTGGCCGCAAAACCCCTGGGGCCGTTACGCGCCGACCGACACTTTCGATTTTGAAAAGTCTTCCATGACCACCCAAATCTCGGGCGCATGCCTGATGGTTCGCCGCGAAACTATGGAAAAGATCGGCCTTTTCGACGAAGGGTTTCATTTCTGGTACGAGGACGTCGACTTCTGCTATCGCTGTCTCCAGGCAGGATGGGAAATCAAATATTTGCCTGGAGCAAGGGTCGTTCATTACGGGGGCGCGTCCTTTGCC
>JACQNR010000164.1 GCA_016202975.1 Acidobacteriota bacterium | reverse complement strand
GAAAATATTTCGGGCGAAGTCAACCGACTGAACACGCTGATCACCCGCTTTCTGAATTTCGCCCGGCCCTCTGAGCTTCACATGAAGCTGGAGCCGCTTGCCCCTCTCGTCGATCGCGCTCTCAAACGCGTTCACGACCAATGGCCGGACTCCCGGGTGGTGGTTGAGCGGCACTATACCGACGGCCTTCCGCCCATTGCGCTGGACGCGGACTTGTGCGAGCAGGCGTTCACCAACCTCTTCCTGAACGCTTACGAGGCAATGGGAACGACCGGAGGAACACTGCGCGTGGCGATGGCGCCGGCAAATTCGAACGGCCGCAGCGGCATTGAAATCGAGATCGCCGACAGCGGCTCGGGCATTCCCCCCGAGCTTATGACGCAAATCTTCAACCCGTTTTTCACCACTAAGAAAGCGGGCGTGGGCCTGGGCCTCTCGATCGTCTCGAAAATTATCGACGACCATCGCGGGTCGGTCCGCGTCAGCAGCGACCCGGGCAAGGGAGCGAGTTTTCGGGTATTCTTGCCGTGCGGCTGAGAAAATAGAAACTGGAAATTGGAAGATAGAAACTCGCATCGATGGAACCGCAGCTGAAGGATATAAAGACGGCCGGCGCAATTAGGGACTTTAAGGACTTGGAGGTCTAGAAGGTTGCCCGGGACCTAAGGCATGAATCTTACAAACTGGCGAAGGCATTGCCGGACTTCGAGAAATTCTCCCTGGCAAGCCAAATCCGTCGAGCGGCAACCTCGGTGACCGCTAACGTAGCAGAGGGATTTGGGCGGTATGGATACCAGGAAAACGCACAGTCATGCAGGCTTGCTCGCGGTTCGCTTTTTGAATTGCGCGATCATTTGACGACCTGCGTTGACGAAGGTTATCTAAGCGCGACTGAAGGAAAAAGGCTGGACGCACTAGCCCAGTCTGTCGGAAGATTGCTCAATGGCTACCTTCGTTCGCCGCTCGCCTTGAAGCAACAGACAGAAAAGTAACACTTGACCAGTTTTCAGTTTCGATTTTCCAATTTCCAGTTTCTTGTTTCCTTCTTCTAACACAACCATGGCCACCATCCTGATTGTCGAAGACGAACCCAAGATGCTCCGCTTGCTGGAGCTGAACCTTGCCGAGGAAGGGTACAAGGTGCGCGCGGCCGCGGACGCGGAGGCGGGCCTCAAGCTTTTCCGCGAGCATCGCATCGACGTGGTGCTGACCGACCTCAAACTCCCCGGCATGAGTGGCCTGGAATTTCTCGAGGCGGTGAAGCGCGCCGACTCGCGCATTCCGGTGATCGTCATGACGGCCTATGGGACGGTCGAGACGGCGGTCGAGGCGATGAAAGCGGGCGCGAGCGATTACATCCTCAAGCCGTTTTCGCTGGAAGAGATCAAACTGATCGTCGGCAAGGAACTCGACGTCCGCCGCCTGCGCGAAGAGAACCGCTCATTGCGGGAGGCGCTGGGCCGGAGATACGAATTCAAGAACATCATCGGGCGCAGCCCCAAAATGCAGGAAGTGCTGGCTACGGTCGAGCGCGTGGCGCCGGGGAACTCTACGGTGCTGCTGGGCGGTGAGAGCGGCGTTGGCAAGGACATGATCGCGCGCGCCATCCACCAGCACTCGCGGCGCGCCTCCGGGCCGTTCATCAAGATTAATTGCACGGCGATCCCGGAAAATCTTCTGGAAAGCGAGCTGTTCGGATACGAGAAGGGCGCCTTTACCGGCGCGGTTGGCGCCAAGCCCGGAAAATTTGAGCTTGCCGACAAGGGCACGATCTTTCTCGACGAGATCGGCGACGTGCCGGGGAGCATTCAAGTCAAGCTGCTGCGCGTGCTGCAGGACCGTGACTTCGAGCGCCTGGGCGGAACCAAAACCTTGAAAGTAGACGTGCGCGTCGTCGCCGCGACGAACCAGGATCTGCGCGCGGCGCTCGAAGAGGGAACGTTTCGCGAAGACCTCTACTACCGGCTGAACGTCGTCCCCATCAACATTCCCCCGCTGCGCGACCGCAAGGAAGACATTCCTTATCTCGCGGATTATTTCATCGAGCGCTTCAGACGCGAGTCCGCAAAGCCTATCCGCGGCATCACGCCCGACGCCATGCGCGTGCTGATGGATTTCCACTGGCCGGGCAACGTGCGCGAGCTCGAGAACATCATCGAGCGCGGCGTGGCCCTGTCGACGGGCGACACGCTGGAAGCGGCCGACATCCGGCTGGACCTGACGGCCGCCCGTGGCGCTCCGCCGTCCGGCAAAGTTGCATTTCCCCCCGAGGGCATGACGCTGGAAAAATTCGAGGACGATATCATTCAGGAAGCCCTGCGTCGCGCCGGAGGCAACAAGAGCCAGGCGGCGCGCCTGCTCGGCATCTCCCGCAACGCCCTTCGCTACCGCCTCGCCAAAATCGGCGTTCCGGACGAGGAAGACAATGAGCAGTAGGCAGTGGGCAGAAGGCAGTACGCCGCTGGCGCAAGTGTCAGATGAACCATTGGAAAGCCGCGAAATAAGTGGCCGTTAACGTGCCCTGAACTCGCTTGGAGCGCATGCCGTTAGAGAAATTATTCTCCGCCGACGTCCACATCGCCCCGCCCAAGTAGTGGAGCCCTCTGGGCTCCCGAAGCGCCGGATGAGAGGCGGGAGGGCCGAGCCCTCCCCTACCGTCGCTCCGAGGGGTTTAATTCATTACGGCAAAGAAAGCCACGCTTGCGCCAAGCGGTCTTCGGTGGCCGACTGACTCATGGCGTGATGTGATATATTCCACCCGTTCGGGCCAATCATGGTAGTGAATCGAGACTTCTGGGCGGCTGGGCGAGTGGATTCGTTTCATGGAGATTCTTCTCTAAACCGCAGACGATTTCTCCGTACTCTGGGGGTTGGCGGTGTAGGCGTACTGCTCCCTTCCTCACTTCAGGCCCTTGGTGATCCCGCCCTCGCCGGCCGGCCACGGGTGCGCTATCCCGAGAAGACCGACCTCATCCTTTTGACCTCCCGGCCGCCGCAGCTCGAAACGCCAATGCATTACTTCGAGCACGCCATCACGCCCAATGAGGCCTTCTACGTGCGCTATCACCTCTCCGGCGTCCCCACGAAAGTGGACCTTGCCACCTGGCGGCTGCACGTCGCGGGCCACGTGGAGCGGCCGCTCAACCTTTCCATAGAGGACCTGAAGAGCAAATTCCCTGCAACACGGATCGTTGCCGTGAATCAGTGCTCGGGAAACAGCCGTGGGCACCTCGCGCCGCGCGTTTTCGGCGGCCAGTGGGGCGACGGCGCCATGGGCAACGCTGAATGGGTGGGGGTTCGCCTGCGCGACCTTCTGAGTGCTGCGGGCGTCAAGCAGGGCGCGGTGGATGTTTCCTTCGACGGTTTGGACGGGCCGCCGACGCCCTCTATTCCCGATTTCGCCAAGTCCCTCAGTGTGCCCACCTTGGCTGCCCAGCCGGACGTCCTCGTGGCCTACCAGATGAACGGCGCGCCCTTGCCGATGCTGAATGGATTCCCCGCGCGGCTGGTCGTGCCCGGGTGGTACGCCACGTACTGGGTGAAGCACCTCTCCGAAATCACCGTGCTCGACCACGCTTTTGACGGCTTCTGGGTGAAAACGGCCTATCGCATTCCCGACACGCCTGGCGGCAGCATCGAGCCGGGGACCAGGCCGGCGCGCACCGTGCCCATCAATCGCATGAACGTGCGCTCGTTCATCATCACCCCCGAAAATGGCGCGCGCGTCGCCAGCGGACGACGGACCATCCTGAAAGGAATTGCCTTTGACGGCGGCAGTGGCATCGCGCAGGTGGATATCTCCTCGGAGGGCGGAGCCACGTGGCATCGCGCGGAACTGGGCGCGGATCTCGGACCCTACTCCTTTCGCGAATGGTCGGCGCGCTGGACGCCGGCGCGACCCGGGAACTATCGGCTGATGGTCCGAGCCACGAACCACATCGGAGAATCCCAACCCTTCGACCCGCTGTGGAGCCCGGCAGGTTACCTGAGAAACGTCATCGAGCGCATTGAGGTGACCGCCGCATGAAACAGAACTTTGTGCGCGGGATGGCGATCCTCACCTGCTTTCTCGCGATGCTAGTGATCGTGGGGCTAGCTAAGGAGAACTCCGCCGTCAAAACCATCGAGCTTCCTGAGGATAATCCCACCGCCAAGCTCAAGCCGGGACCGGGCGTGGACGCAGTCGAAGCCAACTGCACGAGCTGCCACTCGACCGATTACATTGTGCGCCAGCCGGGCGGCGACACCCAGCGCTGGCAGGATGAAGTCAACACGATGATCAAGGTCTTCGGCGCGACCGTCAGCGACGAAGAAGTCAAGGTCGTGGTGAATTACCTCGCCAACTCTTACGGCCCCGCTCCCGCGAAACCACAGCCGGCGAGCAAGCCCACCCCCGGCGCGCCAAGCCCCAAAGAGAAGTCACAGCCCCGCTAAGAGCGCACACACGTCAACCTGCGCCATGTCGCCTCCAGATCGCCCGGCCGAACTAGGGGCGCCCTCCGGGCACCCGCAGCAGAACCAGAAAGCGGGAGAACTTGTCAAAGGAGGGCGAGGAAATCGTCCACGGTCAAGCCCGCGGCCTTGATCAGCGCGCGCAGCGTGTGTCCACTGAGAGCTCCTTGTGCTGGGGAATCGAGAGGTTCGCGCGGACGCCAGGTTTGCACATGACCAGGTGACTTCCGACCTGGCCCATTCTTTGCCAGCCGGCCTTCTCAAAAGCCTTCGCCGCTTCTTTTCCAGAGATATTAGCGAGTCGCGCCATTGACTAGAGGGCTACGACAATGGGTTGGATTTCGCTTCGGTCTTTGAGGGCCGAAAGCGCTTTCTGATCTTCCGCCCACAACCAAGCCACGATCGCTTCCTTGATGTTGTCGAGCGCTTCCTTCTCGTCCTTGCCTTGGGAAACGCATCCGGGCAGGGCGGGACACTGGGCTACTAACCAGCCATCCTCAGCCTTTTCGAGCGTCACGTGGAAGATCATGGATCACCTGCTCAACTCATAGTGCCTTATGTCCCGCCGCTTAGCAAGTAGGGGCGCCCTCCGGCTGCCCTGATTCACGAAAACCGGGAGGGCCGAGCCCTCCCCTACACCTGCGCGTCCCAGGCGAGGCAGATTTGCTCGATGGTGTCGATCATGTTTTCGACCTCTTCCTGCGAGAGGGTGGCGACGGGATGGACGGATTTATTGCGCGTGGCCCAGATGCGCCGCAGCAGGGTTTTCTGCTCCAGGGTGATGTAGCCGTTCTGTTCCAGGCGATCGAAGAGGATCTCGGCTGAGCCCTTCACGCCCAAGCGCACGCCGAGCCGCCGGGCGATGTCGCGCAGGCGGCGCTCGTATTCCTCGCCCGCGACCTTGCCGGCAAGTTTGGGGTTTTCTTCCACCAGGATGCGCCCCAGTTCGAGCGGGCCGTACTTCTTGAAGAAGGGGCGCAACGCCTGGCCCACGCGGCGGCGCTGTACCCAGACATCGGCGTCGAAGGCGGCACGCGCCGCTTGGCTCTGTGCCGTATCGCCCGCCGCCCAGGTGAGTTCGTGGAAAGTCCAGAGCGCGGTGGAAGTCTCCGCAACGGATTCGAGATGGAAGTGTTTTTGCCACTCGCGCAACTCGTTGCAGAAAGCGATAAAGAGCTCGACGGTCGTGGGGCGATGGATTTGCAGCAGGTTGACCACCGGCGTGCTGAACACACCGAAACGCTCGGGGTGGACGAAGCTGAGGACGAGCGACACCACGCCGATGTTGTGCAGGACCGCAAGCAGGCGCTCGGTCAGTTCGCGGTCCGAGGGGGCGGGCGCCATGTAGAAGTGATTGCTCTTGAGGGCCGCGTCGAGATCGCGTTCATGCGGTGGGGCCCAGTAACGCCCGAAGGGCGTTCGAGCGTTTTCGAAAAGTTTGAGCACGTCGCGCGCGACCAACCAGCGTTTGCCGGCACGCAATTGCTCGAAATCGCGCTCCAGCGTGGCAAAGTTATACGCCCGCCCGAACTTGGAGCGGCAAACGTCCGGAAATCGTTCCAGGTAGCTGCGAAGATCAAACTCCGCCATCGAAGCCTCAAGCTGATTAGACTTTTCGTTCGCATTGTATCGAGGTTCTGAATTCGGGCAAAGAGTTTTGCGGCTGTCTTTCTCCGTGAGAAGATGGTCCCGGCGCCAAAACGGATCGCATTCGTCGCATCACGGATGATTCAATGGCCTCTCCCTTCCGTATCTCGGCGAAAAATTTGGGGGCGCTGGCCCTCCCCAGCCTCTGTCCGCGGTGCTTCTGGATTCAGGCACACGTGGGAAACAAGCTCCCCTACCAAATTTTTCCCGGCATTTTCAGCTCAATCGACACCTATGTGAAGCGCGTCGTCATTGGATCGTTCGACCGGCACAAGGCCGCCCCATCGTGGCTGGCGGACCTCGGGAAATTAAGCGGGTACCGAATTCCTCCTCACCACACAAAATTCAACGTTCTGGTTCAGGATGTGACGGTACTGGTTTCGGGAACTCCGGACGGGATTTTCGTCCGCGGAGACGGCTCTTATCTAATCGTCGATTACAAGACGGCGAAATTTACGGAATACCAGGATGAACTTTTTCCCATGTACGACGCGCAGCTTAACGCTTACGCATTCATCGGGGAGCACAGCGGTTTTTCTCCGGTCTCCGGCCTGGCGCTCGTGTACACCGAACCCGTGACCGACGATCGGGCAGCCGCGAGCGACGCCCACACGCTCTCCGACGGTTTCAGTATGGATTTTTCAGCCAAGATCCTCCCAGTAACGATCGATGCGGAGAAGACCCCCAATCTCTGCCGCAGGGCCCGGGAGATTTACGACCTTGAAAGCCCTCCCGAACCTCGGGCCGGATGCAAGGATTGCAACCTGCTCGAAAACCTCATCCAGATCGCCTCGCGCTAGGCCAAGGCAGGGGAATTTGGGACCCCCTGCCGCCTCGCCAAGAAGCAGGTCATATTGGCCGAAATCGGCCAGGGGTTGGCCGAGAGCGGCCAAAGTTCAATCCGGCCCAATCGGTTGAAGATGGACAACACTGCAAGCCATTGAAAATAAATAGATTATATCGCGCCAGGAAGCCATAGTTTGGTCAGGTGATTGCCCCATAAGGGTCGAGGCCCGCAGCGCATTTGGGGGCCGAGGAGGTGCGCCATGAAACGCTTGACTTATCTGGCAGCTCTCGGAACATTGCTTCTGGTTTCGCTCACGGTACTGGCTGCGCAGACGGCTCGCGCGCAAGAGGAGCAAGACCAAGATTCGGACACAGGCGTGGCGCGCGTCAGTCTGATTCGCGGCGACGTCACGGTGACGCGCGGCGACTCGGGCGACCAGGTTGCGACCTCGGTCAACTCGCCACTGGTGCGCGGCGACAAGATAGTGACCGGCGAAAAATCGCAGACCGAAATTCAGCTCGACCACTCGAACATTATCCGGCTCGCGCCCTCCTCGGAAATCCGCATTGCGGACCTGACCCGCTCGGTCATTCAGATTCAGGTGGCGCAGGGGCTCGTGAATTACACGGTTTTCAAAACCAACGAGGCCAACATTGAGCTCGACACACCGAACATGGCCGTGCGCCCCATCAAAGAGGGTTCATACCGGATTCAAGTGAACTCACCCACGGAAACCCTGCTGATCGTCCGCAAAGGCGACTCGGACGTGACGACGCAGGAAGGCACGGTGCGCGTCGAAGAGGGCCGACTCATCACTGTGCGGGGTGCTCAGAATCCCGAATATCAGATCGCCAACGCTCCTGGCCGCGACGACTGGGACAAGTGGAATAAGGACCGCGACGACGTGGTCAACAATGCGAAGAGCTTCAAGTACGCCAACCGCTACTACACCGGCGCGCAGGACCTGGACTCTCATGGCCGTTGGGTCTACATGCCCGATGACGGCGAATATGCCTGGACGCCCTACGTGCGCCCAGGGTGGTCGCCGTACTACTCCGGGTATTGGGGCTGGGAGCCTTACTGGGGTTGGACGTGGATTTCCTACGAGCCCTGGGGCTGGGCTCCGTATCACTACGGCCGATGGGGCTATTACCACAATTCCTGGTATTGGTACCCAGGGCCCCATTACTACGGCTATCGGCCGCTATGGGGACCGGCCTGGGTTTCGTTTATTGGCTTCGGGTTCGGCGGCCACAACTGGGGTTTTGGCTTCGGGTATGGCTATAGCTCGATTGGGTGGTGCCCGCTCGGACGGTATGACAGCTATCATCCGTGGTGGGGGCGTCACAACTCTTACACCGCGGTGAACATCACCAATATTACGAATGTCACCAACGTGACCAACATCAACCGCGGCGGGCGGGGCGGCAATCAGTGGGGACGCGAAGGTTATCAGTCGAACCTGCAGGCCGCGTTAACGAACGCCAACGTTCGCGGCGGCATTACGCGTGTTTCGGCGG
>JACQNR010000046.1 GCA_016202975.1 Acidobacteriota bacterium | reverse complement strand
TTGACGCTCGTGAAAGCCAGCGTGGCCGTGCCGTTGTTGGTGAGCGTCACCTGTTGGGCTGTGCTCGTCGTGCCCACAAGCTGGACTCCAAAATTAAGGTTGGTCGTCGAAAGCTGCACGGCCGGGGCGGGGGGGGGCTGCTCCAGGAAGACAGCTATCGAGGAGCTGAGACTGTTCGCTACGGCGACGTCGATCCGACCGTCGCCGTTGAAGTCACCGCTAGCGACACCGAAGGCCCCCGAAGCCGCAGGAAAGAGCAGACGGAACTGAAAAGTCCCGTCGCCGTTGCCGCGGAGAATCTCAACATTTCCAGCAGTCTGCGCGCCATTGGTGGTGGAAGTCGCCAAGTCGAGGGTGCCGTCCCCGTCGAAGTCCTGCGTCGTCAGGAAGTTCGGACTTAGGCTGGTCACGAAATTGACACCAGCTTGAAAGGTGCCATTGCCATTGCCCAGAAATATCGATATCGTGCTCGCGGAGAAGTTGGTCACCGCCAAGTCGAGCACGCTATCGCCGTCGAAATCGGCGGCGATCAAGGCGTAGGGTCCTGATGCCGTGGAAAAAGTAGTCGGGGCCTGAAACGTTCCGTCGCCGTTGCCCAGGAATATTGATACTGTGTTCGCGAAGAAGTTGGCTGCCGCCAGGTCCAGCGCGCCATCCCCGTCAAAATCACCAACTGCCACAGAGCCGGTTACAGTTGTGACATTGTCCACGCGGGGCTGGAACGTCCCATCGCCATTGCCAAGCAGGATCGAAACCGCGGGGGGATTGAGGGCGCCCGAGCAGCCTACAGCGAGGTCGAGAAAGCCATCACCATCAAAATCGGCGGTGGCGATTTGTCCGGGGCCCTCGGCAGTGGCAAAGGTCGTTGAAGCTCCAAACGTCCCGTCGCCGTTACCCAGCCTGATCGAGACATTGCCAGTGGAAACGGTTGTCGCCAGGTCCAGGAATCCGTCGCGGTTGAAGTCGCGCAGGACGAGCGTCGCCGGCTGCGTTTCAGTCACAAACGTCCCCAGTAGTTGGAAGTTTGCACCTCCGTTGTTTCGTGAAAACGAGACAGTATTGCTGCCCCAGTTGGCGACCGCCAGATCCAGGTCGCCATCTCCGTCGATGTCGCCCTCAGTGACGTACTGGGGGGTATTATGGGCCCCCGTATCCGTTCGACCCAAGGAAATGGAAGTAATCGAGGTGGCGACCGGGAAGTAAACGACATTCGACCGGACGCTGCCGCTGCCGCCGGGGGCGGGATTGTCCACGGCCACCTCGGCCGTGGTGGCTGTAGCCACATCTGTGTCCGGAATGATCGCCTGAAGCTGATTGGGGAAATTGCTGTTGAAGATCGTCGGGCGCGGGTTGCCGTTCCAGTGCACAATCGAGTTGGTCGTGAACCCTGTGCCATTGACAATCAGGGTGAACGCTCCGCTGCCCGGCGCCACGCTCGTCGGCACCAAGGGTTGGCTTATGAACGGCACGGGCTCCGGAGCCGGCACCTGTCCGTACAAACTCGCCGCGAACAGAAGGGTAACCAGGACTGAACTAAAGCCTACGTGCTGCCTCGATGGCTTCATCGCAACTCCCCCACGCAGAAATCCTGCGTGTCTTCGCCCGGCGTTATCTTCACCGAATCTGACAGCCTGCCCCTCATTCGCGGTTCGGGATTTCCGAACTCCATGGAACCTCGGCCATCCTGGGTGTCGGCCTTTCCTTGCTGGCGGTTCCCAATACTCATGCCACGGAATCCCCCCCGAAGGTGACGGATTATACCACTCGATTTCAAGGACGCTCGAAAGTATTCCGGACCGTTATACGATCAGTAAAGTGGGTTAGAGACATTTAAAATCAAGCAGCCCCGTTTCACTTTTGCACGGGCAAGTCTGCGATCGAGCTCCACTCCGACCACGAGCCATCGTACATGCGCACGCGTGGATAGCCCAGCAGCCGAAGGGCAAAGTAGATCAGTGAAGCGCGGGTTCCGGACTGACAGTAGGCAACGACTTCCTTTGCCGGATCGACGCCGGCACCAGCAAACAAGCGCTGGAGCTCGGGAATCTCGGCGAGCCTCGGGGCGTCGCCGGGGTTGAGGAGGCGCTTCCACTCGAGGTTGACCGCGCCGGGGATGTGTCCGCTGCGCGCACCTTGCGCGGCACTGCCCGCATATTCCTCGGGTGAACGGGCGTCGACCAGTTTAATGCCGGGGTCGTGCAGATGATTCTTCACCCAATCCCCAGTCGCGATCACGTCCGAATGGACGTCCGGTTTGAAGTCGCCGGGTCTGACGGCTGGCGATTCCGAGGAGGTTGGCTTCCCTTCACTTTGCCACTTGGGGAAACCTCCGTTCAGAACCGTGACGCGGGGATGTCCAAAAAATTCGAGGACGTAGAAGATGCGCGCGGCGAAGCGGTGCCCCTGGCTGTCATAAACCACGATTTGCGATGACTGGTTGATCCCCGCGGCACGGAACAATTCCTCCGCCCGTTCGGGAGGAATGGGGTAGCCCACGGCATTGGCTTCTAGACTGTCGGTCGACGGCGACGGCAGGTTTACGGCTCCGGGTATGTGAGCCTGCGTGTAGTCATTCGCCGGCCGGGCATCGATAATCCGCAGGTTGGAGTCGGCAAGCCGCCCGGCGAGCTGAGAAGTTTCTACCCAGAGGGAAACTTGTGGATTCGCTTCCCCGGCGTTCACCGCAGCCACCAACGTAAGGGTCAGCAATGTCACGCAGAGTTTGGTCGTCATGTCGTCCTCCCGCTGGATGCCGAAGCGCCCAGTCATGCTGTCGGAGGTTTCGGCGCCGGAGGCGGCAAATCTCGCGCCTGCACCTGCGACTGGAATCCCACCCGCTTGTGTGAGCTATCGCAAAATGGCTTATTCTCGGAATGGCCACAGCGGCACAGAGTAATCGTCGTCCGCCCGCCCAAACCAAACGGCTTGCCCTCGGCGTCGCAAATCGTCACTTCGCCTTCCACCCGCAGCGATCCGTTGTTGTTGACCGTGATCTTGACCAAGACTTCGCCCTCCGTACCAATGGATTCGTGTTTGCCGCCCCGCCCGCGCCGCGAAAGCCACGTCAGGGAAATTACGAAAATGGTTTGACCATGACCAAGACCAGAATTGCCAGGAAGACCGCCGCAATGACGCCGTGCCAAATCATACATTCCTCGCGGCGCAATTCGATCGCTCCAGCTTGGAAGGACTCGGTCCGCCTGTACACCTTCACATCGAGCCCGATCAAAACCAAGACCATGAATAGCTTCACATGCATCCATAGCTCGCGAATGGCGTAAGGCTGCAGAAATAGCAGGATGATTCCCGAGACAACCATCAGCGCCAGGCCGGGATGCGCCAGGCCGTCGAGGATTTTTTTCTCCAGCCGCCCCAGTGCCGCGCGGGCTTCCTCTGAGGATTCCTGTGCGTGCACGGCGAGAACGTGGGTCGCCGCCAGCAGACTCCCCAGCCAGAAAACCAGGCCAATCAAATGAATCACCAGCATCCACGCGACCATGAACCCTCACGCACCCAACGCTCCAGATAGCATAACCGTTGACGCATCTGCCCGCAATCTGGGACAATGCGGTTCATCCGAGAGGAGCAAAGGCGTGCCCCAGTTCTACATACCCACGGGCGAAGTCGTCAAGAGCGAACCCAAGTCCAAGGGGATTGAAACCCCGCGGAAGAAGAAGCCCCGTGAGCTCGCGGTCATCACCGAGTGCTGCACCGGCTGTTCCGGTTCGCCGGCCTGCGTGCCCTATTGCCCCGTCGAAGACTGCATGTACTGGGTGACCGACGAAGATAATCCCCCCTTCGGTCGAATTGAAGTCGACCCCTACCTTTGCATCGGGTGCAAGAAGTGCACCAGTAAAGGGCCCGACGGCTCCTTTCTCGACGGCTGCCCGTGGGACGCCATCGAAATGGTTCCCATCGAAGAGGTCGAAACCCTCCTCGACACCAAGTTTCAGCTGTAGCCCGCCTCTCGGCTCTGCTTCAGCCCGCGTTGACAGCCGCTGGGGGCCATGCGAAACTGTTGAAGAATACCCACGGTTGGTTGTTCCCATGCGCCCGTAGCTCAGCTGGATAGAGCACTTGCCTACGAAGCAAGGGGTCGGGAGTTCGAATCTCTCCGGGCGTACCATTCAGTTGAAGCGTTTAGCGTCCTGCCCTGAATCACGCGCCTCAGCATGGTTACCAATTTGGTGCACACCTGTCTGAAGAACGGCCCGACTTTGGCTCGCGGCGATAGTGTCCAGAGCCTCCCTTTCGCGTCCATTCGGATGCGGCTGTAGTGCTCGCACATGCGTCATGAGACGTAGCGCGCGATTGCCATGATCGTCATGTCACTCGTCTGGGGCTCTTCCAGCTTCGTGGTGCAGGTTACCCGCAGATCGTGGAAGAGGCGCTTTAGCCCGGCCCGTTTGAGGGCGGTCCGCCAAGCAGTCCGCCAGCCCTTGGTAGGGCGGGTCGGGTCAATTTGGCGAGCCTCGCACCAAGGGAAGACATGGTGCGCAGGCTTCGACTCGGGGAAGCGGCCCGCCCCCCTTGCCAGAGCCTCAAACGCTATCGGGTTGAGGGGGATGACCCGCCCTGTCCCCGCCTCGGTCTTCGATGCACCCACGCTAACGGGTCGCCGAGTCCAGTCCACTTGTTTCCATTGGAGCATCCGAACCTCGTTCTTTCGCATGGCCGCATTCAGCGCGAGTAGCGTGGCCATATGGCAAGCCGAGTCCGTTGTGGCCGCGGTTTGGGGTAATCCCCTTCCTCTACGGGAGTTAGTGCGCGGCCCGCGTCTTTCCGGTCTGTGGGCATCTGGACTTCGCCCGCCAGCGATTCCCAAAGCCTGTAAGCCGAAAGAATCTGGCTTAGCACTCCCACTTCGATGTTGACCGTGCGGCCTTCCACGCCTTCGCGCCTTCGCTTTCCCTGATAAGCCTCGATGTCGCGGGTTGAGATGTCGCAGAGCAACCTTACCCCGAAGGGCGGAGTTACATGCTTGTGCGCGTGCTTCCCAATGCTAAGAGTATTCGCCGCGATGCGCCCTTCGCGGGCTCCAAGCCAGTGTGCGCTGGCAATGGCGTCCTCGGGATACTACTGACCCTGCCCCGACGACAGCAGGCCGTGAGGCATGTCTGCCAAGTTTTGAGGGTGTCGGAGCAGCGGGCCTGCCGGGCGCTGGAGAAAGCTCGCTGCACGCCGCGGCACTGGCCGGAGACGCCTCCAAAAGCCGCGCCGCGTACCGGGAATTCCTGCCCCTGTGGAAGAACGCCGACCCGGACCTCCTCATCTTCAAACAGGCCAGGGCCGAATCCTCCGTAAAGTAACAGTCGGGCGGATGCGGGTGCCCTCGGCGCATGTCTCCAGACCCTCGATTCTTTGTTTTCAACAACATTCTGGGTTCGTTCCTCGAGATCTGAATCTCAAGTTAACCCCGGCGTGGACCATTCGCATTCGCATTTTCCGTACGTTACCCGCTACATTCCAGCGCCGAAGGAGAGACGCGCCGGTGGCGCGTCTCAGGCCGGCGGCCCACCAGTCGGCCGGCCGATAGGCTGGTCCGTCGCTGCCTCGAACCTATGTTTTCAACAACAACGTGGCTTCGTTCCGCAGATTCAAAGTTTTCGTTCTCGCATCCCGCAGCCTTCCAGTCGCCAAATCCACCGGACCAACATGAATATTCATACCTGCGTATTTTAATTCTTTTTGCCCCCCCCGCTCCGACCCTCCTCCCGGCTTGTCGGCCGAGGTCAATCCCTCCTGATGATTAGCCTAGCACGCTTGCCCTCAATTGTCTAGCCTT